>NZ_JBSHBJ010000010.1:194195-201418 GCF_053611945.1 Kribbella sp. NPDC054772
GCCCCCGGCCCGCCGCCCCCCCCCCCCCGCGCCGGCCCGCCCGCCCCCCCCCCCCCCCCCCCCCCCCCCCCCCCGCGCGGGGGGGCCCCCCACCTCGGGGATCACCGCAGCTGGTAGGCCCGGGTCACGGTCTGCTCGACCGTGGTGCCGTCAGCGTCGGTGGCTTCGACCTTCAGCGCGACGAACCCGTTGGTCGTCCGCGGCGCCTTCACGACTCCGGTGGCGGTCGCGCCCCCGGTCGTCGTCACCGCGGCCGGCGTCCAGGTCGCGCCGTCGTCGTACGAGGCCGACAGCTTGACGCTCTTCAGCTTCGGAGCGGCCAGCCCCTTCGGGTACCGGAAGCTCAGGCCGATCGGCACTGCCTGGCCCGCCCGCACACTGTTGTCGAGAGCAACGTTCAGGTCGTAGTCGACCGACAGCACCGGCAGCAGGCTGCGGTCGGTGTGCGCCGACACGAACGTCCAGGCGGTGTTCACCTTGTTCGACGTCGCCTGCTGCTTGCTGACATCGAGCACCAGCTTGTACGTCGCCTGCTGCGGCACCATCGGCCACGACACCGAGCTGGCAGGTGCCGACCCGAGCAGCTGACCATCACGGTAGACAGTCGTCTTCTTCTGCTCCAGGTTGCTCGGCAGGCTGACCCACTGGCTGCTGTTCTGGCTCAGCAAGGCGGTCACATCCACCCCACCGAGTTCACCGATGCGTACGGCGCCGTCCGGGTGGTTCGGCGTGATGGCCGAGCGAACCACCGGCTTGTTCCACGCCTGGCTCGTGACCTGCCCCGGCTGGAGCACCCTCGGCAGAGACTGGACCGCACCGCCCATCGGCTCCCAGATACCGGACGGCGACACCAGCTCGAAGGTCCGCACTCCGGTGCTGACGTATTCGGTGAGCTTCCGCGGCATCGCGTTCCGCTTCAGCGTCATCACGATGAACGTCTGCGCATCCGACAGCAGCATCCGCGCGTAACCACCCGGTGCGGCCGGCGTCGCGGAGTAGAAGCTGCTGTCGACCGTTGCCAGCTCCCGCGAGTCGACGCGGTACTGCTGCGCCGCGCTGATGCCCTGCTGGGTCTTCAGCACCTCGTAGGTGTACGCCGGCACCGCAGTACCCCGGAACAACAGCTTGGTGTCGCCACGAGCGGCCAGGGCCGCCAGCTTGGCCCCCGGCTCGCCGGACAGCGTCAGCGCGGGGATAGCGGTCGGAGTGGTCTTCAGGACCATCGCACCCCAGTCGCCAGGCGTGTCGCTGTAGATGACGACCACGCCGGCACCTGCGGCGGCCGCGTTCGTGATGACCTGGTTGGTCGAGACGGCGTCACTCCGCTTGACCAGGGCCACGTTGCCGCGGACCGACGTACCAGCGAAGTCCTCTGGTCGGCCTGTGCCGGTGTTGACCACGCGGAGCAGGCGTGTGCCGTCGATGCGGGCGGAACCTGCCCAGCCGTCGATGTACTCCGGTGCGAGGCTGTAGACGCTTCGACCGATCACCTGCGTCGACAGCTCCGGTGCGTTGGTCGAGAAGTGCAGCCGGTGCTCGAGCAGCTCTTTCTTACCGGTGGACGGGATCGCCCAGAGCTTGGTGTAGCCAGGAGCGTCGGACTGCAGCTCGTACCGCAGCGGGTTGGTGTTGCTGAGGAACGACAGGCTCATGCGGACCTGGTTGGCCTGACTCGGCTTCGGCGTCTGCAGACCGACCTGGTGCGCCTTGGTGCCGTCGAACGTCAGCGCGCGGTCCTGGTCGAGTACTACGCCGGACTCCGCGCCGTACACAACCTCGCGGGCCTGCAGGTAGTCCGGAGTGAACCGGTAGGTCATCGACTCGAACGCGTACTCACCACGCGGCAGGTTGAGCTGCACCGTGCCCTCGGTACCCGCGAAGTAGTACATCTCGGCCGGCTTCGGGTTCTTCAGGTCGAACACGTAGACCGTGCCGTACGACGACGCCGGTGCGTTCTTGTCGTGGTCCTTCACGTTGATCGTGACGTTGAACCGCTCGACGTCCTGCACGAAGCCGACGGCCGTGGTGACAACGGTCTTGCCGTCCGCGGACGTCGCGACCACGTGCTCGCCGTACGAGCCGGTGGGCATCGTGCCGCCGGTCAGCGTCACCGGTACACCGGCAGTGCCGTGCGCCGGGATCGTGACGGAGTCCGCACCGAGCTTGAGGGCTCCGGCCGGGACAGTAGTACCAGCGGACTTCCACGCCAACGAGAGGGTGACTGCCTCATCGCCGTTGTTGGCGTAGGTGAGCTGCTTGACGTCCGGGTCGGTCGAGCCGAACGGACGCATCCCGAAGTCGACGACACCGTCGGCGGACACGGTCTGCTTGAACGCGCGGCTGACATCGACCCGGCCGGCACCCTGCAGGTAGACAGAGGTGTCAGCGGTGGTCTTCGCCGTGCTGATCAGCTGGTTCTTCAGCTGGGCAGGCGTCCAGTCCGGGTGCTCCTCTGCCAGGATCGCAGCGGCGCCGGCAACGTGCGGGGTCGCCATCGACGTACCGCTGGCCGCCGTGTAGTTGGCGTCCACCGGGTGGCCCATGGAGGTGCCGGCCGCGCGGGCGGCGACGATCTCCGAGCCGGGTGCGGTGATCTCCGGCTTGAGGCCGCCGTCCGCCAGCGGGCCGCGGCTGGAGAAGTAGGTGACCGCGTCGTCGTGGTCAACGGCGCCGACCGTCAGCGCGGACTGCGCGTCACCGGGCGAGCCGACCGTCGAGTCGGCGGGGCCCGAGTTGCCGGCCGCGATCGTGAACAGGACGCCGGTCTGCGCGGTCAGGGTGTCGACGGCGTCGACCAGCGGGTCCTCCTCCTTCGGACGGGCCGGTCCGCCGAGGCTCATCGAGACGACCTTGGCGCCGGAGTGCGCGGCCCAGTCCATGCCGGCGAGGATGTCGGACTCGGCGCCGGAGCCTTCGTTCGAGAGGACCTTGCCGATGACCAGTTCGGCGCCCGGCGCGACACCGCGGTACTTGCCGCCCGACGCCGCGCCACTACCGGCGATCGTCGAGGCGACGTGGGTGCCGTGACCGTGGCCGTCCTGGACCGTCTGGCCCGGGACGAAGCTCTGGCTGGTGGCGATCTTGCCGGCCAGGTCGGGGTGGTTCAGGTCGACGCCGGTGTCCAGGATCGCGACCTTGACGCCGGTGCCGTCGTACCCGGCCGCCCAGGCGTCGGGAGCGCCGATCTGCGGGACGCTCTTGTCGAGCAGGGCGTGCATCTTGCTGTCCAGCCAGACGTGGTCAACGCCACCTGACAGCTTCGCCTTGGCGCCCGGCACCACCGAGTCCCAGAACGAGGCGGTCGTCTTCTTGTCCGCGGTCAGCGCCGCACCGCTGATGCTCGGCAGACCACGCTTCACCTTGGTCCCCACGGGGGCGGTCGGCGCGACGCCGCGTGCAGAGGCCGAGCGGCCGGAGTACCGGACGATCAGCGGGATCGAGCCGCTGTGCGCGTCGTCGTACCCCTGCGCGACCAGGCCGGTGACGTTGAACAACTGCTGGTCGAGCTTTCCGGACGCGATCATCGGCTCGGCCTCGGCCGGGATCACATAGACGTCCTTGCCGACGGCGTAGCTGCGGAAGTTGCCCGCCGAACCGGCGTGCGGGGTCACCGCCACGGCCGGCTTCCCAGCGGACGTCGTCAGGGTTGCGACGTCACCGGTCACCAACGTGACCTTGGACGCCGGTTGCTGCGCCGCTGCCGTGGGCGTGACCCCGGCCGCGGGGGTCGGCGCGACCGCGGGGGTCGGCGGCCCGGCGGAGGCGATCCCGCTCCCCGGCACCACGAGGGCGGCGGCGAGCGCGACGCCGAGCAGCATCGATCTTCTGGTTGCCATCTGGGTGGCCCTCCTTCTTGCCGGATTCCTTTCCGGTGGCGGAAAGCCTCGCCGTGCCGACCGGGGTGCCGCTACGGATCCGCCTGGCGATCACCCGACATGACGGGTCGCCGCCAGCCTGTAGGCGGTCTCGCGCTCCGTAGTTATCCACATACTTGAAGTCACCGTGCTGGGAGCCGTCGAATCACGGCACTCTCTTGGGCAAGGAGATTGGCGGCGAAAGGGACGGGATGGGAGAGCTGGACTGTGAACCGGCGGACGTGACCGCGCTGGTGGCGTACCTGCGCGACATCGGGCAGCACGAACTACTGACGTTGGAGGAGGTGAACGAGCTCTCGCACTGGATCGAGGCCGGGCTGCTCGCGGCGGACCGGCTCGGTGCCGACCCGGGGCGGCATGATCCGGGTGACCTGCGCGCGGTGGTCGCGCTCGGTCGGCATGCGTGGCAGCGCATGATCGAGGGCAACCTGCGGCTCGTCGTGTCCCTGGCCCGGCGGTACGGCGGGAAGGGCATCTCGCTGCTGGACCTGATCCAGGAGGGCAACATCGGGTTGATGCGGGCGGTCGAGCGGTTCGACCACCGCCTCGGCCACCGCTTCTCGACGTACGCGATCTGGTGGATCCGGCAGTCGATCGGCCGCGCGATCTCGGACCGTTCCCGCCTCGTCCGGATGCCCGCCCAGGCGTACACCGACGCGTCGCGACTCGCCTCCACCCGGCACGAGCTGATCCAGGAACTGGGCCGCGAACCGAGTACGCCGGAGCTCGCGCGGGCGACCGACCTGACCATCGCGAGGATCGAGCGGGCGCAGGCCTGGCGGATGCATCCCGAGACGCTGGACCTCGACGACGCGGATCCGGTGATCGACGACGACCCGATCGTGCTCCGCGCCGCCCTGCGACGTGATCTCGCACACCATCTGCAGTTCCTCGACGACCCGCACCAGTCCGTGCTGCACCACCGGTACGGGCTGCTCGACCACATCCCCTGCACAGTGGAGGAAACCGCGACCCACCTCGGAATCACCCCGGACAAGGTCCGCACGCTCGAACGCGAAGCGCTGCGGCACCTGCGACGCCGCGCGCTCCCGCAGCTCCGTGACTACGTCGCCTGACAACGGACTTGGAGGGGCTGGAATGATGTGGGTGTGAGACTTCTGCGTACGGCCTGGCCGCGTGAGTTGACCGATGCCGTCGCGGCGAAGGCGCGTGCGGTGACCGGGCGCAAGGAAGACATCCTCGCGGCCGTGCAGCTGGCCAACGGGCGCTGGGCCGCCGGCACCCGAGCGGCCGTGTACCTGCCCTCCGACTCCGCGGACGCCGACCGCCGGGTCGGTTGGGAGGCGATCGAGCGCGCCAACTGGGACTCCGAGGCGTCGGTCCTGCACATCTTCGAGACGACCGCCTTCGGCACCCCGTTGCGGGCGACCGAGCTCAAGGTCGAGGACCCGGCGCGGTTCGGGCAGCTGCTGCGCGAGCGGGTCGACGCGAGCATCGTCGTACAGCGTCATGTCCCCCTCGCCGGCAAGCGCGGCGTACGCATCGTCGCGCGCCGGAGTCCGGCCAGCACGGAGGCCGAAGTCCTCTGGAACGCCGTTCTGGACAAGGGATTGGAGCCCGACCAGCCGGGCGTCCTGGACGCCGCCGACGCCGCGCTCCGAGAGGTCCGCGAGGAGTTCGGAATCTGACCCCGCAGGCAGCCGAATCCCGTTTTTGTAGTTCGTCACCTGCCTGCTAACCTACTCAGGTCCTCGGGATTCGGGGCCAAGCAACACCACGATCCCGCGTAGCTCAATTGGCAGAGCAGCCGGCTGTTAACCGGCAGGTTACTGGTTCGAGTCCAGTCGCGGGAGCAATACACCAGCCGGTCTCCTCCTCGAGGAGGCCGGCTTTCTCATGTCGAGGGTGGGCACATGTTCCGACAATCCTGGCTGGTCCTGCTCGGCGCTCTGCTTCTGCTGAGCGGCTGCGGCACAGATCCCGCGGCAACATCAGAGCCACCTCCAGGACCGCGGCTCGCGCCGACTATTGCACCGACCCCGTCGCCGACTCCCCCGCCGCCGCCCTGTCCGGCATCCGGCCCCGCCATCGCCGTCGGACCTGTGGAGGCGGCGCTCGGACATCGAGCCGTGGTTTTGAAACTGACGAACTGCCGCTCCACGCCGATCACCCTCGACGGATACCCCGAGCTCGCCGTCCTCGACGCCCGGCACCGGACGATGAACGTGAAGGTGACGCGCGGATCGTCGTACATGGCGATCGACAGCGGAGCCACGCGAATCGTCCTGCACAAAGGGCAAACAGCACTCGCCGCCGTCTCCTGGTCGAACACCGTAGAGGTTGCCGAGGACAAGGTCTCCGGCGCCTACCTGGCGATCACCGCCCGCGCGGACGACCGCCCTGTCGTCCGGCCGGTCGACACGGATCTCGGCACAACGGGCAAGGTCACGCTCACTGCCTGGTGCCTAACGTTCAAAAACTGAAAATTCGCCCCAACCACTATTGGCCTAGACCAGCCCAGGCCGTAGCTTCCTCCCAGATCCCGAGGGGGGCCTCGGGGATGAAGGGGAAGGAACCCTGTGAACATCAAGAAGGTCTGGACCACCAAGGGCGGCCGGCTGCTGGTGGCGGCCGTGCTCGGGGCCGGCGTGCTGGTCGGAGTCACCGTGGCGGCGAACGGCGCCGTACGGCCGGACTGCAAGAGTCTGTCGTACCCGCTCTGCCCGCGGTCCGTCGCCGCCTCCCAGGTGGTCGACAACAGTCTGCCGGCCAGCAAACTCACGAAGACCGACCGGGACGCGTTCCTCAAGGACACCGACGCGTACGGGAAGTCCGGCGTGGCGGCCGACTTCAAGGCCAAGCCGATCGACAAGATCGGCGGCTCGTTCAAGACGAACAAGACGAAGATCGGTGAGTTCACGCTGAAGCCGGGCACCTGGCTGCTGAACTCGACCGCGTTCTTCGCGCGCACCACCGCCGGCGCACCCGGCACCCGGCCGGAGCTCGCCCTGCGCGTCGGCGCGACCGCCTCGGCCTTCGGCGACGACTTCGGCACCATCCTCGGCGCCGAGATCTCCCCGGCGAAGGACCGCGAACTCACCGGCTCCACCGTGAAGGTCGTGACCGTCGACAAGACCACCACCGTCGAGGTCTTCGCGTTCGGCTACAACGACGACGCCAGCTCCGCCGGCAGCGGCGAGATCGACGCCTCCGCGTCCGTCACCGCCGTCCTCGTCGGCTGAGACCGACAAGCTGAAACGCACGACTGACTGAACCACGAGGCGGGGGGGGCCGCGCGCCGGGCGGGGGCGGCCCGCCCCCCCGCGCCCCCCCGGCCCCCCCGGGGGGCGGGCGCCCCCCCCGGGGGGGGGGGGGGGGGGGGGGGGG
>NZ_JBSHBJ010000010.1:201427-247405 GCF_053611945.1 Kribbella sp. NPDC054772
CGTGGGGTTTGCCACCACCTGGCGTGTTTGGTTCACCCCCCCCCCCTCTCCCCCCCGCCCCCCCCCGCGCACCCCGCCGCCCCGCCCCCTCCGCGCACTCGGACGCCGCACGGGGCCACCTGTCGGCCCCGGCACCGTCGTGCTCCGGGAGGAAGCAGTCGCCTACTTCCCCTTCTTCCGATCGATCGCCCGCTGAATACGGTCCTGAGGCTGACCGAGGATCTTCGCAAGCAGCGGCACACGGTACTTGTACGCCGCGATCGCGCCCACCACGATCACCAGGAAAATGAACCAGCCCATCGGTGTTCCCTTCGTCCGGACCTGCCTCCATCATGCCCGGTCCGCCCTAACAACCCCTCAGTCAAACCCCTGACCGACCCCTGGTTTCACACCCCACCCCCACCGACCGGATACGATCTGCCGCACACGGGGCGGTAGCTCAGCTGGTTAGAGCAGGGGACTCATAATCCCTGGGTCACGGGTTCGAGTCCCGTCCGCCCTACTTTGCAAAACCGCAGCTCACGACCACATCCCACGGTGACCCCCAGCAGCAGGAAAGGATCGGGGGGGTATGAAGCCCGCGCCCTTCAGTGGGTTCACCACCCCGGAGTTCTGGGACGACGAGCACATCTCCGCACAGATGCTCGCCGCTCACCTCGACCCGGATACTGGCGCGGCGTCGCGGACACACGAGTTCGTCGCCCGATCCGCATCATGGATCGCCGCAGTGCTCGCGCTGGGACCTGGCTCGTCGGTCCTGGATCTCGGGTGCGGCCCGGGCCTCTACTCCTGCCACCTCGCGCGCGCGGGCATCACGGTCCGAGGGATGGACATCTCCAGGCGCTCCGTCGCCCACGCTCACTCCGTAGCACAAGACGAAGGCCTGCCTGCGACGTTCGACGTCGCCAGCTACCTCGATGGCGGGTTCTGGGCCGAACCGCCATATGAGGGAATCCACAAGCGGTTCACCTATCCAGACCAGCGGCTCGTACTCGACCGCTTCACCATCACGAAGGACGGCCACGCAAGGCAGTTCTGCAACTGGATGCACTGCCTCACGCCGGACCAGGTCACTGCAGAACTCACGGCCGCAGGCCTCGCGCTCCCTGACCTCTGGGGCGACGTCGCCGGCTCTCCGTACGACGCGACCTCGGAGACCTTCGCCGTTGTGGCGCGGCGGCCAGCGGCATAAACCTGTGCTGGCCGGCTTCGCCGCAGCACCCGGGGGTGCGACAGCAGATCGTGGCTGTCAATAACCCCGGATGGCCGAGCGTCACCTGACAGCGACGCCACGCATCGTGTCTGAGGCCTCCGGTCGGCCGAGCACCATGACCACTCCGAACGAAGGAGAGTGAAACCCATCAATCCGAAGAGCGGTGAGGGCGTCGGAAGTCCTCCGACGTACGACGACAGCGTCCCCGCTTCCGTGCTCGCCGCGTCCACGGCAGGGCTGTTCGACAACGGCACGACCACGGAGGCCATCACACCTGTTCAGGCCCACGGCGCACGCTATATCCCGAAGAGCAACGTGCTGCAGCTTCCGAACGGGCACTGGCGATACTTGCCGGCCGGCGGGACACAGCCGATCACGGTCGAGGCGAATGACCCTGGCGCGTTGCGGCAGATCGCGGAATCGACGGCGTGGCTCGAGCGCGGCAGCGTACCGGGCGAGCCCGGTCCGCAGCGGGACGCGGCCGCTCGGGCGCTGCTCTCCATGCGTGCGCTACTGCAACCGAACGGCGCCTCGGCAGCGGCCTGGCACTCGATCTGGAAATACTCGTGGCCACGTGACTCCAGCTTCGTGTCGGCGGCGTTCGCGCACACCGGACACTCGAGCGAGGCCTACCAGATCCTCTGCTACAACGCGGCGACGCAGCGACGCAGCGACGCAGCGAGCCGACGGAACCTGGGAGGCACGGACCAAACTGGACGGGTCAGGGCCACCGGACGGTCGCGAATGGCAACTCGACGGAAGCGGCTGGGTGCCCTGGGCAACCTGGCAGTGGTACCAGACCGCCCCAGCCGAGAACCGGCAGGCCCGGCTCGCGGACCTGTACCCGATGATCCAACGTGCCGCGAACTACATTGCGGGCTCGCTCGATCCTGAAGGCCTGCCGCCCGCGTCGCCCGACTATTGGGAACTCGGTACCGAGACCGCGAACATCGGCACCGCAGCGCCTCTGCTCAGCGGGCTGAACTCGGCCGTCGACCTCGCCCGCGTGCTCGGCCACACCGCCGACGCCACCTGGTGGACGACCGCCGCCGGCCGCCTGTCCGTCGCAATCAGCAAGCACTTCGCCCCACTCGGATACCAGCGCACCATCGACGGGAAGCACGGCTACGACAGCGCCTTGGCGTTCATGGCACCCCCGTTCAACGAGGCGCCAGCCGACTTGCCCGCCGCGCTCGATGCGACATATCAGGCACTCGTTCGCCCCAACGGCGGTGTAGTCCCCGGCAACGATCCAGACTTCGACTGGGGCGAGTCCACCTGGACCCCGAGCACATCGTTCTTCGCATTGGCCTGGGCGGGCCTTGCCGACACGCCCAAGGCACAGCCGGTGCTCGACTGGGTGCTCTCCAAACGCAACATCCTCGGCGAGCTGCCCGAGCTTGTCGACGGTGATGGATACCCCGCGTCGACCGTGCCGCTGGGCTGGACCGGCTCCCTGCTGGTCATGACGCTCACCCAACTCCAAGACCACAGCATCGCGACACCACCACACGCCGCCTGAAGCCCGTACTGGTCCCACGTCCCGGGTGGGCGTGGGACCAGTGTCGCCTCTACTCAGGCCTACGTCCGATCAGTGGTGCATGCAGATCGACGCCGGATTGCTGGTCTTGCAGAAGTTGGCCCGGAACACGATGTTCTTGCCAGAGCGGTCCCAGAAGATGTCCAGGTGGTTCTTCTTGAAGAAGTTGCGCACGACCGCGACGTTCTCCGGGGCATCCGAGCCGGCCAGCGAGCCGTTGAGGACCGCGAGACCCGCTGACGGGATGCCACCGGGCTTGGACGCGTTGTTGCCGACGATCCTGTTGCCCGTCACCAGCACATGGTCGGCACCGAGCACGACGACGCCGTTACCGGACACAGCCGGTCCACCCTCTTCGGGATCGGCCGGGCAGAACCGGTCGTTGTCGGTGATCAAGTTACCGATCAGGGACCACGCGCCGGCCGGACGGTTGACCCCGCCTGGAGTGGTGCCGTTGGGCCCGGTGTCGAGAACCAGGGCGCCGATGCAGTTGGCCCGCATCACGTTGTGGGTCACCAGGCCATGCCGTGAGTCGCGCATGAACATTCCGAACGAATAGCCCTTCAGCAGGTTGTGCGCCACGTACGCTCTCGCGTTGTCGGTGTCGCCGACATACAGGCCTGCCTCGCCGCCGTTGCCGAGCTCGGTGTTGTGGGTGAAGACGATGCCCGTGGACTCGAACGCTGCCGCGCCGTACTCACGGTGCCTCAGCCCGGTGTGATGCGACACCTCGATCCCGCGCTTGGCTCCGGACGCCACCACGCCGATGGACGGGTGGCCGTCCGTGGTGAGGTTGCTGACCTTGGACCTGCGGTCCGGACCCATGAACGCGAAGCCAGAGACCTCGTCCGGTTTCGCCCAGCAGGCAGTCTTCGTGAACTTCTTGGGTGGTTTGACGACCGTACGACCCTGGCCGGCACCGACGATCGTGAGTCCCTTGCCGACGACGCAGACCGCGTCGTAGTACACGCCTTTCTTCAACCTGATGGTGTCACCTGAACGGGCCTTGTCGACCACTTTCTGGATCGAGTGGCCCGGTTGCACCACCCAGGTCGTCGAGTGGCGCGTCCCGGTGGCTGATGCCGGCCCCGCGCTCGCGACGATCAGCCCGACGATGGTGACCAACGTGACGACCAGCCACCGACCTGGTCGTCCCGCCCGGCCACTACCGCGCGAGCTGCGTCCTGTTCCTGCTGAAGATTTCGACCACGGCTGAACGCGCATGGTCCCTCCCTGTGCCTCGATGGCATGGTGGCCGACCGGGCCCGCGCCCGGTGACCGCAGACGGTAGCCGCAGTGCGAACAGGTGGCGACCCCCGCCATCCCCCGGCGACCTGGGCCGGGCGGAAGGGCAGGCACGGCCTTACGCGTAGCAAGCCCGCAGTGTGCAGCCGAACAGTCCGCCCCCGAACACCGCACAACAGCTACCCACCCCACTTCGGACCCTACGCAGGGAGGGCGCAAAGTCAACCCCTGAAGGGTTCCGGCCTCCGCCGAGGTCTATGCACACTGGATGTGAGTGACTCTGTGCTGGTGCTGGCCCGGCAGCCAGTCACCCGTCCCGAAGCTGGGTCAGCGCGCAGAGACGAGTGAGCGCGTCGTCCATAGGGGCCGTTAGCAAGGAACCGGCCGAGCCGCACCCGCCGGCGGCGATTACATCCGCTCAAGAACGAGCGGGTTTCCCTGCTCACCCCTGCCCCGCATGACCGTCGCGGGTATCGCACCCATTGTGACCACCACGCCCCGCATGATCGTCAGACCAGGTCTGCCCGAACTGATCCCGCTTGTCACCAGGTACGTAGCGCCGGAGGCTGGATAGGTACACCCGGCGGCCAGGGAGCCGACCACGGTCGGCAGATCCCCGGCGTGCCCAGAAGATCAGGACCGGCCGTCGAGGCCGTTAGCACGCGAGCCGGTTCGGTGAGTCGGCGACGAAGCGGGTTGCGAACCCGACGTCCCGGCGTTCCGCAGCGGGGAATCCTGCTGCAGGAAGCGGCCCAGGTCCGACGCCTCAGGGGTGGCGCCGGTGTGCATGGTGAAGGCCGTCGATCTCTGCATTGTGGCCTCGCGCACCAACGGTTCCCGAGCTATATCGACCTTCCGAAATTCTCGATATGCCTCGGCCGCCTGTGCGAGGGCCCACTCGGTGTCACGCGGGTCCGGAGGACCTGTGACGTTCTCCCGGGTAACGAAGCCGGCTTGCAGCAGTAAAGGACGGCTGTGCTTGTCGAGCAGAGCCTGGTGTGTCAGGTGAGTCCTTCCGTCCGCCGGCACGGGAAGGCCTTCTAGATGCTTCGGCGTCAGCCTTTGGGTGGTCGTAAACCCCGTGAGCCGCCCGCCCTCGGTCTCTATGGTGAATCTTTTCCACTCGCCCTCTTCGGGCGCGGGGCCTCTGTTTTCTATCAGCACATGCTGATCGCGCTGCGAGAGTATCTCCGGCCCGAGCACCATCTGGTGCCCGAGGTGGACACCCCGCCCATAGCCGAACGCCCAGGCCTCAGCCGCGGAATTCTCCTGGGAATCCTTCTGCAGGAAGCGGCCCAGCTCCGACGCCCCGGGGCTGGCGCCGGTATCCATGGTGAAGGCCGTCGACCTCTGCAGTGGGGCCGGGTCTCCATACTTTCCCCCAGCTATGTCGACGTTCCGAAACTCTCGGTACGCTTCTGCCGCCTGTGCGAGAATCCGCTCGCTGTCACGTTGGCGCGGAGCACTTGTGACGTTCTCCCGGCTGATGAAGCCGGCTTGCAGCAACAAAGGACGGCCGTGCTCGTCGTGCAGAGCCTGGTGTGTCAGGCGAGTCTTTCCGTCTTCCGGCACGGGAAGGCCCTCGAGGTGCTTCGGTGTCAGCCTCTGGACGGTCGTGTACCCGGTGACCCGGCCGCCCTCGGTCTCCATGGTGAATCTGTTCCATTGACCCTCTTTGGGTGCGGGACCTCGGGACCTTTCCAGCATGATCTGTTCGCGGTCCGAGAGTATTTCTGGCCCGAGCACCATCTGGTGCCCGAGATGGACACCCCGCCCATAGCCAAACGGCCAGATCTCAACCCCGGCTCGGCTTTCCGCGTTCGTACGGTCCACTCCGGCTCCTATCGCAGGACCACATCACTCAGGCGCCGAAACGCTATCCGCCGACGAGGTCACCGCTCCGGCGCGATCGGAGCGGGTCGTTGTAGGGCGGTTGGGGTTGGTCAGGATTCCTCGATGTCGGCGAAGACGACTCGGACTCCCCCGGTGGCCGACTCGAGGGCGTGGGGGTACAGCGCTCCCATTTCCGGGGTGGTGACCGCCGCGTTGGCTGCGTCGTAGTCGGGGAAGTACAGGTCGATCAAGCGGTACGCCGGGGTGGGCGTGCCGTCTTCCTTGGGCCAGACCTTGGACGTCTCGAGCTTAAGGGTTCCCGGGATCTTTCGGGCGAAGTCGAGCAGGTCGGCGTACGAGGACTCGAACGCGGCCGGGTCGACGGGGTTGTCGAAGATGAAGGTGATCTTCGTGGTCATGGGTAACTCCTTGGATTGATCGGTGTGGTGATGGGTCAGTGATCTCGGCCGTCGGCCTCGAGGAGGCGGAGCCAGATCTCGCTGATGGTCGGGTACGCGGGAACGGCGTGCCAGAGCCGGTCCAGCGGGACCTCGCCGGCGATGGCGATCGTCGCGGCATGGAGGAGTTCGGCGACATCGGGGCCGACGGCGGTGAACCCGATCACGATGTTGCGGTCCGCGTCGATGACGAGACGCGCCTGGCCGTGGTAGCCGTCGGCATGCAGCGCGGCACCGGAGACCGCGGCGAGGTCGTAGTCGACCACCCGAACGTTCTTTCCGGCTGTCTCGGCCTCCTGTGCGGTGAGGCCGACGGTGGCGACCTCGGGATCGGTGAAGATCACCTGGGCGCGGGCCAGCTCGTCCGCGGTCGCGGCGTGGCGTCCCCACGGCCGCAGGTCAGCTGTCGTGCCGTTGGCTCGTGCGGCGATGGCATCGCCCAGCGCACGGGCCTGGTACTTGCCGTGGTGCGTCAAGGGCGCGCGGTGGTTCACGTCTCCGGCGGCGAAGAGCCAGCCAGTGCCGGGATCGGCGGCGGTGTCGTCCCCGATCGGCTTGCCGTTGCCATCCAGTACGGCGAGCGCGTCGTCGACGGTCAGCCAACTGCCGGGAACCAGACCGAGCCGATCCAGGCCAATGTCCTTCGTGTTGGCCGTCCGACCGGTGGCCACCAGAACTTCGTCCGCCGTCACTGTTTTGCCGTCGGACAGGTCGATCTCGACGATGCCGGAATCGTTGCGTTTGGCACCGATAGCGTCGACGTCCAGATGCAGCGCGACACCCGCCGTACGGAGCGCCGCTGCCACCTGCTCGCCGGCGAACGGCTCGGTGGCCGGTAGCAGGCGCGTCTGAGAGATCAGCGACACCTGAGATCCGAGGGCATTGAAGGCGGTTGCCAGCTCGGCGCCGACGACTCCGCCACCGATGATCGCCAACCGGTTCGGAATGCGCTGCGCGGCTGCGGCTTCCCGGTTCGTCCACGGCCTGACGTCGGCCAGCCCCTCGATCGGCGGCAGGTGTGCGCTGCTGCCGGTCGCGATGACCACGGCGTGGCGTGCCCGCAGTGTCGTCGTCGTACCGTCGCCGGTGTGGTCGGTGACAGTCACCGTACGGGCGCCTGTGATCCGCCCATGTCCGCGTGCCAAGGTGATGCCGGCGCTGGTCAGCCATGCGACCTGACCGGAGTCGTTCCAGTCCGCGGCGAACCGATCCCGGCGGGCGAGGACGGCAGCCGGGTCCAGCACACCGCTGACAGCCTTACTGGCAGCGGGAAGTGCACGGGCGGCGCGAAGAGCGGCGGCGTCCCGGAGGAGGGCCTTGGTCGGCATGCAGGCCCAGTAGGAGCACTCCCCGCCGACCAGTTCGCGTTCGACGACGGCCGCGGTCAGACCGCCCTGGACGACGCGGTCGGCGACGTTCTCGCCGACCGGGCCGGCGCCGATGATGATCACGTCGACGACGGAATCCACGTCCGCCTCGGAGCTCGAGTTCGGCCCAGTCATCATCACTTCGCCGCCTTCCGGATCACGCCGTGCAACCGGATCGCCGAGATCAGGAAGAAGATGCCACCGAGGATCGCGTACCCGCCGACGCCGCTGAGCGCGGGGTTCGAACCACCGGCCATCGCGAAGAACGCCGTACCGGCCAGGACGGAGATCCCGCCGCTGAGGACCATCGCCAGCTGGCCGCCGAGGCGCCAGCGGAGAATCGCCACGATCAGTTGCACGATGCCCGCGGTGATCGCCCAGACACCCCACACCCGCAGGACATTCGGGATGCCGGAGGCAACGGCCACGGCCAGGCCGATCGTGGTCAGCAGGCTCAGTGCGATGTTGACGTAGAGCGGCGCCTTCGGCCGGCTGGAACCGGACGAGCGGTAGTCGCTGATCGCTGCCGCGACGTCGAACAGCGGGTAGATGACGATCAAGGCGACGGCGCCTGGATTGATCGACTTCGCGATCGCCATCACCAGGATCGCCCAGACGATGGCGAACCCGAAGCGTACGAAGTACAGGTTTCGCAGGGCCGTCGTATTCGCGGTGGTCTCGGCGACAGCAGTTGCTTGCGTTGAAGCGGACATCAGATCCTTCTTCGATTTGGTAGATAGAACGATCGGTACACCTGAGCTTGCAGCAGGGTGCCGGCAGATGTCAAGACCGATCGTTCTATCTACCTGCTACGATCGAGGAGACACTTCACGAGGTCAGGAACGAGGAACACATGTCGGAGGCCCGCGCTCGACTGCTCAACACCGCCACTCGGCTCTTCTACGCCGACGGCCTGCACGCCGTGGGTGTCGACCGCGTCATCGCCGAGGCACAGGTGACCCGCGCGACGCTCTACCGGCACTTCCCCAGCAAGGACGACCTCCTCGTCGCCTACCTCACCCAGGCCGACGACGCGATCCGGACCCGGACCGACGCCACGCGATCCTCGGGCGCCGACCCCGACGACATCATCCGAACCGTCGCCCAGGCCATCGCCGACGACATCCGAGGCCCGGGCTTCCGGGGATGCGCGTTCCTCAACGCCGCGGCCGAGTACCCCGACCCCGAGCATCCGGTCCACCAAGCGGTCCTCAAGCATCGGGAGTGGTTCCTGACAACCATGATCGAGCTCTTCTCCACCACCGCGAAGACCGACGCCGAACCCGCGGCGCGGCACTTCGTCATGCTGAGAGACGGCGCCATGACCGCCGGCTGCCTGACCGACCCAGAACGAATCTGCACAACCTTCCTCCGCGGAGTCGAAGGACTGCTGACCTACCGCAGCGGCCTGGAATCCGACCCCAGCTAGGTGGCTCGGTTTCCTAGAGACACGACTGGGTGATCGCCTGCGCCGCCCCGCGGTCGGCCGCGGTGATCGGTAGTTGGTATTTGCGGGCGACCTGGAGGTATCGCAGAACGTATGTGCATCGGTAGCCGCGGTTGATCGGTAACCACTCGCCGGGTCCATCGTCATTCTTGGAGGCGTTGGCCGGGCCGTCGACAGCCAACAGATTCGACGCCTGGTCGTTGGCGAAGTCGACGCGCCGCTGGAGGGGCCAGCGCGCCGCGCCCATGTCCCACGCTCGGGCCAGCGGGTACACGTGGTCGATCTGCACCTTGGTCGCGGCCGCCTTGCGGAACTCGATCCTGCGACCTGTGTAAGGGTCGACGACCAACACGCCCGCAATCACGACGCACTTGGACCGACCGCGATACTGCACCGCGGTCAGCTGAGCCGCCAGTACGTCGTTGCGGGTATCGCACCCATTGTGACCGCCCTGCCCCGCATGATTGTCGGACCAGGTCTGCCCGAACTGATCCCGCTTGTAACCAGGTACGTCGGGCCGCTCAGCGATGACCCGGATCTGGCGGAGTTCGGCCGAGATCACCTTGGCCGTTCCGGCCGCTGGCTGAGTGGTCGCGGGAACGCTCGGGCGTGTGGTCGCAGGCAGTGGGCTCGACCCGACCGGATCGGCGCCGGCCCCTGGATCGGTGCACCCGGCGGCCAGGGAGCCGACCACGGTCAGGGCTATGAGGAGAGCGCGCATCACGCGACCCTAAGGCCACCACCTAGGTCTCGCCCGCTCCGCCTGAGGCGTGTTCGCCGATGCTGGGTCTGATCGAGCACTATCGCTCCTGGGCCACTCCCCCTCGGAGGATGACGACGGGCACCGGGGACGTCGCAAGACTGGCCTCCGCAGGACGCGGCTGCCCGCGCCGGGCTGTCGCCATCGTCGTCAGGCGTTGTCCCAGGAGGTGGGTCGGTGTGAGCAAGCCGTTCCGAGGCAAGATCGACATTGACATCAAGGATTCGGTCCCGGACTGGGGACCGTACACTCAGCCGATCGCGCCGGACGGCGCCCCGAACGTGTTGTACGTCGTACTGGACGATGTGGGCTTCTCGGCGATGGAGCCGTTCGGAGGCGTGATCGAGACACCGAACGTCGGCCGGATTGCTGAGCGCGGACTGACGTACACGAACTTCCACACGACGGCGCTCTGCTCGCCGACCCGGGCCTGCCTGGTGACAGGACGCAACCACACCACCAACGGCATGGGCTGCATCACCGAGGCGACGTCGGGGTTCCCGAACGCGAACGGTCACATCCCGTTCGAGTGTGCGAACGTCGCCGAGGTGCTGGGCGAGCACGGCTGGAACACGTTCATGGTCGGCAAGTGGCACCTGTGCGCCGAGGACGAGATGAACCTCGCCTCGTCGAAACGGCAGTGGCCGCTCGGCCGGGGGTTCGAGCGGTACTACGGCTTCCTCGGCGGCGAGACGAACCAGTGGTACCCCGACCTGGTCTACGACAACCACCCGGTGCCGCAGCCGGCACTGCCGCAGGACGGGTACCACTTGACCGTCGACCTGACCGACAAGGCGATCGAGTTCATTCAGGACTCGAAGGCGATCGCTCCGGACAAGCCGTTCTTCCTCTACTACTGCCCCGGCGCGGCCCACGCGCCGCATCACGCGCCCAAGGAGTGGGCCGACAAGTACAGGGGCCGCTTCGACATCGGATACGAGGCGTACCGCGAGGGCGTGCTCGAACGCCAGAAGGCCTTGGGCATCGCACCACAGGGCGCCGAGCTGTCGCCGATCAACCCGTACGTCGAGACGACGAGCCACGACGGCAAGCCGTGGTCCGAGCTCGACCGGGTCCGGCCGTGGGACTCGCTGTCCGAGGACGAGCGGCGGCTGTTCGCCCGCATGGCGGAGGTGTACGCCGGTTTCCTCAGCCATGCAGACCACGAGCTCGGCAGGCTGCTCGACTACCTGGAGCACACCGGCCAGCTCGACAACACCATCGTCGTCCTCGTCTCCGACAACGGCGCCTCGGGCGAGGGCGGCCCGAACGGCTCGGTCAACGAGAACAAGTTCTTCAACGGTCTTGCCGACACGATCGAGGAGAACCTGAACGCCCTGGACCAGCTCGGCGGGCCGAACACCTACAACCACTATCCGACCGGTTGGGCCTGGGCGTTCAACACCCCGTTCAAGATGTGGAAGCGCTACGCGAACTACGAGGGCGGTACGGCCGACCCGCTGATCGTGTCCTGGCCGCGTGGGTTCGCCGCGAGCGGCCAGATGCGCCGTCAGTACACGCACGCGGTCGACATCGTACCCACGCTGTACGAATGCCTCGGAGTCGAGCTTCCCGACGTCGTCAACGGGTACCCGCAGAAACCGCTGGAAGGCATCAGCTTCAAGTACACCTTCGATGACGCGTCCGCGGCGACCCGGAAGGAAACGCAGTTCTACTCCATGCTCGGAACCCGCGCGATCTGGCACCAAGGCTGGAAGGCCGCCACCGCGGTGCCGGCCGCGCCCGAGTCCTGGGGCGACTTCCATCTGCAACGGTGGGAACTGTTCGACACCGAGGCGGATCCGAGCGAATGCGAGGACCTCGCCGGCAAACACCCGGGCAAACTGCAGCAGCTCGTCGCCCTGTGGTGGGCCGAAGCCGGACGCCTCCAGGCCCTTCCGCTGGAGTCACGCGACGCCGTGGAGATCCTCACCACCGAGCGCCCCCAGCTGTCCAAGCCGCGGACCCGTTACGTCTACTACCCCGGTGGCGCGGAGGTCCCCGAGTCGGTCGCACCGAACATCCGCAACCGCTCGTACACCATCGCGGCCGAACTCGAAATCGCGACGCCGGAAGCCGGCGGAGTGATCTTCTCGCAGGGTTCGAAGTTCGGCGGCCACGCGCTCTACCTCAAGGAAGGAAGCCTCCGGTACGTCTACAACTTTGTCGGCGAACTGGTGCAGACGATCGAATCCGACGAGCCGGTCCCGACCGGTCACGTCGTCGTGTCGGCCTCCTTCGACATGGACAGCACCACCATGCCCGCCGAAGGCGTTCTCAGTCTCCACATCCTCGACCGCAAGGTCGGCGAGGACCGGATCCGGACCCAACCCGGGAAGTTCGGTCTCGGCGGCGGAGGACTCGTCGTGGGCCGAGCGGGAGCCGAACCCGTCAGCACGGACTTCCCCGGAGACCGCCCATGGACCTTGGCCGGCGCAACCGTCAAACGCGTCGTCATCGACGTCAGCGGCGCCCCCTTCGCAGACCTCGCCCTCGAGGCACGAGCTGCATTCGCACGCCAGTAGGAGGGGGCGATGACCTCCGTAGCAGAGGGTGCGACGGATCGTTCGTCGCTGCCGGTTCCGGCGCGTGACTGGAGGTCGCGTCGTGCTGACGGTCGCGCGGCCAGAAGGCGCGCTCCCCGTCGCGACTTCGGTCGGTGGGACGCGGACAACCGCGGGCAGGATGCGATGGACATTCTGCTGGCGCAGAACACGATCCGCGCAGAAGCGCTCTTGCCGATGCGCAACGGCCGGATGGCGGCCACCCCGTGGACCTTCTACCGCGGAGCCGCCGCGGTCATGGCGGCGGATCTGGGTTCTCGTCCACACGGTGGGCTGATCGTGCAGCTCTGTGGTGACGCGCACCTGCTCAACTTCGGGCTGTGGGCTACGCCGGAGCGGAATCTGTCGTTCGACTTGCGGGATTTCGATGAGACATTGCCTGGCCCCTTCGAATGGGACGTCGCTCGGCTGGTGGCGAGCATCGTGGTACTGGCCCGCACCTACGACGTACCTGCCGACCGTGCGGAGAGCGCGGTTGTGGCCTGCCTGCGCACCTACCGGGAGCGGATGGCCGGTTACGCCGGGGCCCGCTGGCTCGACATCTGGTACGACCTGATCGCCGTCGACCAGTTCCTCGACGTGTTCGCCGACCCCGACAAGATCCGCGCCGCCGCGCACATCGAGCGCAAGGCACGGAAGCGGACCCACCGCGGGGCGTTCAAGAAGCTCACCGAGCAGCGCGGAGGGCACCTGCGGATCACCGAGGACCCGCCGGTCCGGCAACATCGCGACGACGGCCTGGCGGAGGAGCTGTTCGGCTCGTACCGCGACTCCCTGCCCGATGAGCGCCGCCACCTGTTGGACCGGTTCGCGCTTGTGGACACGGTCCGTCAGATGGTCGGAGTGGGCAGCGTCGGGATGCGGGTGCACCTGATCTTGCTGGAAGGCCGCGACCGGAAAGATCCGCTGTTCCTGCAGATCAAGCAGGCAGGCCCCTCCGTGTACGAGTCCTTCTGCGGGCCGAGCCGCTACGAGAACCACGGGCGCCGGGTCATTGAAGGCAAGCGGCTGGTGCAAAGCGCCACAGACATCTTTGTCGGTTGGACCGAAGGGCGCGGCCACGACTACTACGTGCGCCAGTTCCGGGACATGAAGGTCATTGCCAACGGCGAGCTGATCGCCCCGCAGCTCGAAGCGTTCGCCACCGCCTGCGGCCAGGTGCTGGCCCGCTCCCACGCGCGCACCGGCGATCCGGTCGCGATCGCGGCGTACATCGGCAAGGGCCGAGCGTTCGACGAGGGAATGGTCGCGTTCGCGCACGCCTACGCCGACCAGACCGAACGCGACCACCGCCAATTGGTCGACGCCATCGCCTCCGGGCTCCTGCCCGGCGCACCCGGCTGGTAACCGTGGCCGGCGGCCGGATCCTTGTCATGGGCCTCCCATGAGTACGGCCTCAGCCAAGTCGCGGTCGATGACGATCCCGTTGATCAATCCGGACTTCAACGTTGCTCGAACGGCGTCACTCTTGCGTACGTCAAAGGCGATGCCGATCCGCGTGGGTACCGAACGCAGCTCGGCTTCGGAGATACCGATCATCCTTTCGTCGAGCGGCGTCTGCACCTTGCGACCTTCATCGTCCAGGAGGAATCCGACGACCTCCGCACACACCCGCAGGTCTCGAGCAGTTTCCCGGTCGTACGCCGACGCTGCCTCATAGACCGTCGACAGTCCGTCGCCCCAGGCACCGATGCCGATCACGCAGACTGTCAACTCATGGAACAGCCGATGACATCGCACGAAGTCGGCTTGTTTCCGGTAGATCTCCGGACCTGAGTCATCTGGGCACACCATCGGCGCGTAGTAGAGGTAGGCCGGCCCGCCACCAGCCCGCGTGAACCGGCGCACTGCTTCCATCACATCCCACGCGTCGATCCGCGACACCGCACCGGTGATCTGCACGACAGCGCACCTGCTGAACCCGCCCGGAAGGTCTGGTAATCCCATCAGCGTGCGGGTCGACGAAATGCCCAGGACGTCCCGATCGGTCACGATCTCTTGTAAAAGGGAGGTTGCGGCTTGCCCGACACTGCTTCGTAAGAGCTGCGGAGAGTCGTCCGGCGCCTGAGTCACGGCGCAGTACCGCAAGCCGAAGCGATCCTGCAACTGGCCGGACAGATCCATCTCCAGGTCATCGGGCAGGCCGATCTCGATCCGTACCAAGCCAGTCTCCCGAGCCCGTTCCAGCAGCCGGCCGACCTGGAACCGGGACAGGCCGAGTTCCTCCGCGATCTGCACGCGAGAACGCTGCTCGAGGTAGTAGCGTCTCGCCACCCCAGCCATCAGCAGCATCTGGCTCTGCTTGCCGCGCACCCGCCGGCCGTCGATCTTGGGGATCTCAGAGCCATCGTTCATATCGCTCATGTGAGCATTCTAGCCCTCATTTCTGAGCGGGTCATTGCCAGGCTGACGAGGCTGATGCATTAATTCAGTGCCGTCTGCTTCAACCCTACTGATCAGATGAGCGATAACCGAAAGGCCCTTCATGGAACGACAGCCCTCACCCGCCGGCGCGCGCTGGCGGCGGCGATCTCGACCGGCGGCGGCCCCGTGACCGACCTTCTGGCCGGCTCGACCGGCACTACCGCAGCGACGGGAACCGCGAAGGCTGCTTCCCACTGGAAACGTGCCTTACGGCGCAACGGCAAGGATTACCTTCTCTTCGCGGCATTGGTCGGCCCGAACCTCGCGCTGATCCTCGTCTTCTCCTACTGGCCAGTGATCTACAATTTCTACCTGAGCTTCACCTCGTGGGACATGATCTCGTCGACTCCCACGTGGGTCGGCACCGCGGAGTACCGCGAGCTGTTCACCAGCTCCGACTTCGGCCATGTGCTGCTCAACACGGTGAAGTTCGTGGCACTGGTCGTCATCGGTGCCGTCGTCGGAGGCCTGGCGACGGCCTTGGTCCTCAACCAGCGACTCATCGGCCGTGGTCTGGTTCGAACGGTCAGCTTCGCACCGCACATCGTCTCCGGGGCCGCGATCGCCACGCTCTGGCTGTTCATCCTCGATCCGAGTTTCGGCCTGCTGCGTGCAGTTCTGGAGCCGCTGGGGATCACTTCACCCCAGTGGACGACGAGCTCTCACTACTCACTGTTCGCCCTGGTGATGGTGTACCTGTGGAAGGGAATCGGGTTCTGCGCGATCATCTACGTCGCCGGCCTGCAGAACCTCCCCAGTGAACTGTTCGAGGCCGCGAAGCTGGACGGCGCGGGTGGCTGGTCGCGCTTCCGGTACATCACGCTTCCGCTGCTGTCCCCCGTCAGCTACTTCCTGATCGTGACCTCGATCATCGGCACCTTCCAGGCCTATGACGTCACCGCCATCATGACCGGAGGCGGTCCGGGGATCTCTTCGACGACATTGAGCTGGTTCATCTATCAGAAGGCATTCCAGGCCTCCGACGCCGGACTGGCAGCTGCCGCGGCGATGGTCATGCTGATCATGCTGCTCGCGATCACCTTCCTGATGACCCGCTTCGCCGAACGGAAGGTGACCTATCAGTGAGCGCCAACGTCTCACCACGGCGACAAACTGCCGGCAGGACAGCGCCCCGACAGATCGTCCTCTACGCACTCCTGGTGCTGATCGCTGCTGTCTTCGTCATGCCGCTGTACTGGCTGTTCAGCTCAGCGGTCAAACCCAGCGGCGAGATCTACCGCTTCCCACTCCAATGGATCCCGCGGGACCTGCACTGGTCGAACTTCGCCAACGCCTGGCACGACGCGCCGTTCGGGTCCTTCTTCGTCAACTCGATCATCGTCACCGTCATCGGAACCACCATCAAGATGGTGCTGGCAACCGGGTCCGCCTACGCATTCACGTTCCTGCCGTTTCCCTTCAAGCGGGGCATCTTCTTCCTGCTGCTCGGCACTCTGATGACCCCGGGCACGATCACGCTCCTGCCCAACTACCTCACCGCCTCCCACCTCGGCTGGGTCGACAGCTACGCAGGGCTGATCGTCCCCGGGGCTGGATCAGCATTCGGAATGTTCCTGCTACGCCAGCAGATGATGACCCTCCCGTACGAGGTGTTCGAGGCCGCCAGGGTCGACGGGGCCGGCCACCTACGGATCCTTGCCCAGCTGGTCGTGCCCATGTCTCGACCGATGATGATCACGGTCACGCTGATCTCCGTGATCGAAGTGTGGAACGACTTCATCTGGCCTTTGATCATCACGACCTCAACCCAGATGCGCACCTTGCCGATCGGCCTGCTCTACCTGAAATCCCAGGAGGGCTACAACGACTGGGGCGCCATCATGGCCGGCACCGTCATGGTCGCCGCACCCATGATCGTCATCTTCCTCCTGACGCAGCGCTACATCGTCGCCGGATTCTCCGGCGGAGCGATCAAGGGCTGACCAACTCACTGCCGTCGCCGCTGAAAGGACACCAACACATGTCAGGAAACAGCTTCCCGCACAGCGGGTTGCGCAGACGCTCACTGCTCAAACTGGCCGGCGCCAGCGCTCTCGCAGTACCGGCTCTTGCAGCCTGCTCAGGTGGTGGCGGCGGAGGAGCAGGAGGGCAGGGGTTCGCTGCAGTAGACGTCAAGGTGCCGGAGAAGTACAGGAAACGCGGTCAGAAGGTCGTTCTCTGGAGCTCGTGGAACGGAAAGCCCGGCAACATCCTGAACGACCTGATCACCAAGTTCAACGACTCACAGGACGACATCTACGCCGAAGCACAGTTTCAAGGGAACTACTTCGACGCCACCTCCAAGGTCACCGCGGCCTTGCGAGCCAAATCGGTCCCCGACATCATGGCGTTCGGTCAGACTGCCTGGCAGATCTTCTTCCTCAACGAAACGCTCGAAGAGCTCGACAGCTACGCCGACGACGCCTTCAAAGCGTCCTTCTACCCCAACCTGTTCGACGCCGGCGTGATCAAGAACAAGCTGTACTGGGTCTCGTTCGCCCGCAGCACGCCGATCATGTACTACAACAAGGACCTGTTCGCCAAGGCCGGACTGCCCGACCGCGGACCGAAGACCTGGACCGAGCTGCGGGAGTGGGGACCTGCGCTGATCAATCAGAAGGCCGCCGGCAAGCCCGTGAAGGTGACCGAACTGTCCGGTGGTGACAGCTGGGAATTCGAAGCCAGCGTGTGGCAGTTCGGCGGACGCATCTCCAAGGGCCTCGACGTCACCGTCGACAAGGACGGGGCCGTCGAGTGTGCCGACTGGATGCGACGACTCATCTTCCAGGACAAGATGGCCATCCTTGCCCGTGACTACGGGACCAACTTCAACAACGGCCTGGTCGGCACCTACATGAACTCGACCGGGGCACTGTCCGGCACCTACGAGGCAGCCAAGTTCGACGTTGGCGTCAGCCCCCTGCCCACGCAGGTCACCCATGGAGTACCCACGGGTGGCGGTGGGCTTTCGATCTTCAAAGACATACCCAAGGAGCGCAAGCAAGCAGCCTGGGAAGTGATCAAGTTCCTCTCGTCACCAGAATCGGCCGCAACCTGGTCACTGGGAACCGGGTACCTACCGGTCGTGAAGGAAGCAGTGAACCAACCCGAGTACAAGACCGCGCTGGAGAAGGATCCCAACCGGGGCGTGGCCATCGCCCAGTTGGCGCAGACCGGTCAACTCGACGAGGTCGACGCCTACGTGCAGAACGCATCCCCCATCATTTACGGAGGATTGCAGAAGATCTACGGCGACAACCAACCAGCCCAACAGGTACTCGACAGCGTGGCCGAGCAGCTGAGGGCCGGCGAGCAGAAGATCAAAGCGAAGTACGACAAGCTCGTCGGAAGCGAGGGCTGACACCGGTGGCACCGTTTCGTATCACCGGCCACCGGGGCGCCATGGGCTACATGCCCGAGAACACCATCCCCTCCTACGTTCGCGCCGTCCAAGACGGCGTCGACGAAGTCGAACTCGACCTGCGCCTCACGAAGGACGGTCACATCGTCCTCATCCACGACCCGACAGTCGACCGCACAACCAACGGCCACGGCGCGGTCGAAGACTTCACCCTCGCCGAGCTGCGCCGCCTGGACGCCGGCAATGGTGAGCACATCCCCACGTTCGAAGAAGCAGTCGAAGCCGTCGACATCACCATCCTGGCCGAGATCAAAGCCGACGCGGCAGTCGAACCACTCCGCCGGCTGTTGGCCGACCGCCCGGAGCTGCGACAGCGGGTCCAGCCGATCAGTTTCCGCGCCGAACGGCTCGTACCACTCGTCTACGCCTTCAGCGACCTTCGCTGTGCGCTGTTGTCCGAAACCGGGTCCGAACAACTGCTGGAGCAGGCGCTCTCGATCGGCATGCGCTGGGTCGGGGTCGGATGGCAGGGCAGCAGTCCAGAACTCATCAAGCAGGCCCAGAACAAAGGGCTGGAGTACTGCCTGTGGCCGGCCCCGACCCGAACCGAAGTCGACCGAGCCATCGCCTGGGGCGCCAACGGTGTCACCACCGACTACCCGGAGCGAGTCATCCGGCCCGGCAGCGGACCCCTTCCTGTCCCCTGAACAACTCGGAGCACTGCCCTGGCAATGGCTTCGGAACCGAAACTCACGGCGTACTCGCGAGGAGAACCAACCTTGAACCACGCAGCCCTCGAAGCGGTTCTGTTCGACATGGACGGAACCTTGTTCGACAGCGAACGCATCTGGGACGTCAGCCTTCAGGACCTGGCGAGCAAGTTGGGTGGCACGCTGTCCCCAGAAGCACGGCTCCGGATCGTCGGCAGCAACCTGCTCAACACCGTCCGCATCGTCCAAGACGACATTGGTGTGCACGACGATGACCAACGCCTGGCGAAATGGCTGCTCGACCGAACACAGGAACTCTTCTCAGTCGGTGTTCCCTGGCGTCCGACGGCCCCGGAACTTGTTGCCGGCGTACGTTCCAACGGGATCCCCGCCGCATTGGTGACCGGGAGCTACCGGGTGCTGGTCGATGTCGTACTCGACCAGCTTCCAGCGGATACATTCGACGTAGTGCTGTGCGGTGACGAGGTCACACACCCCAAGCCCCATCCGGAGCCGTACCTGATCGCGGCTTCCAGACTCGGGGTGAACGTGCACAACACGGTCGCGATCGAAGATTCACAGAACGGGATCGAGTCAGCTGTCGCCGCTGGATGCGTGGTTGTTGCCGTCCCGGAGGACCCGCAGACCCTTCCCGAAGGACACGGCGCCACCGTCGCCCCCTTGTCCTCGCTCACCGTCGATTGGCTGAGCACGCTGATGGACCCCCAACCCCGCGGCCGGTCATAACCTTCGCGTCGACCCCGACGACTCAGCTGAACCCGGGCGCCGTACGGCGGTATTGGGTTCAGGGTTGGGTCGGTAGGTTGAGCTGGTACGCGTGGAGTTGGTTGGTTACGCGGAAACCCTGTCGTAGATAGAGGTGGTGGGCGCCGGTTGGGCTTTCGGCGTCGACGGTCAGGGTGATTGCGGTGGGGTGGGTAGCGCGGCAGCGGGTGAGGGTTGTGGCGAGCAGGGCTGATGAGATGCCGCGGGCGCGCCACCGAGGGACGGTGCCGATGGGGCCTAGTTCGATGCCACCGTGGTGGTCGGTGAAGGCGAGGACGAAGCCGGCTACGGCGCCGTCTGGGGACAGGGCTAGGGACGAGAGGTCTGTGGCGAAGGTCTTGTCGGTGGTCAGGCGGTGCAGGGCCTCGGCGGCGTGGGGCTCGACGAGTCGCTGGTCGCGGTACGACGCCTCGTAGGCAGCGTGGAAGTCAGTCGGGGGTACGTCGTTCCAGTGCGCCGGGCGCAGAGGTGCCGGCAGCTCGACTGACGGCCAGGTGGTGTTGTTGTGGGTCATGGTCCACAGCGGGTACGCCTCGACGAATCCTTGGGCAAGGAGTTCGCCGCCTCGCTCGGAGTCCACGGTGACCTGCAAGACCGGCGCAGTCGCCAGATGGATCAGCCGGGCGATGGCCTCGGCGTCCGTTGCGGCGCGGGACCACCAGGCGCCGTACGCGCGGTGCTGGCCGCTGGGTGGTGGGAGTACGGCGACGACGGCACCGGCGGTCTCGGCGATTTCGACGTGCCAGGTCTGCAGGAAGGCAGACGCCACAGCTGATGTGCTGGATGCCAGATCGGCCAGGAAGGGCGCGTCGGCGGGAACGGCTGGTCGCCAATCCATCAGCGGTTTGGGTCGAGGCGGTCGGTTAGTTGGTGGAGAGTTGATTGGAGGCGTTGGACTTCGGTGTCGGTCATGCCCAGGGACTCGCCTACGTGGCAATAGGCCTCGTGGAGTACGGGGCGGAGGGCTTCGCCTTCGGGGGTTAGAGAGACGGTGACGGAGCGGGCGTCGGTGGCGGAGCGGTCGAGGGTGATGAGGCCGCGGTCGGCCAGGCGGCGCAGGAGCGGGGTCAGCGTGCCGTGGTCGAGTCGGGTGGCGCGGCCGATGTCGCCGATCGAGCAGGTGCCGAGGCGGGTCAGCGAGGTCAGGACCAGGTACTGCGGGTAGGTCAGGCCATGTGGCTCGAGGACCGGGCGGTAGAGCGCGGTGACGAGCCGGGACAACGAGTACAGGTCGAAGCAGAGCAGGTCGTGCAGGACCCGGTCCTCGGTCATGGCTGCTCCTGTGGTCGGCGTCGCAGGGCGGTGGACTTGACGAAAGGATATCTTGTGCACAAATATCTTGTACACAAGACAACCTCCCAAGGAGAGCCGATATGCCGACTCGTACTGCGCGTACCGCCTGGAACGGGACCCTCGAGCAGGGATCCGGGCAGGTGGAGCTCACCAGCTCGAAGGTGGGGACGTACGACGTTTCGTTCCCGAAGCGTGCCGCTGACGACGCGGACGGGACCACGAGCCCCGAGGAACTGATCGCGGCGGCGCACACCGCGTGCTACGCGATGGCGTTGAGCGCGGAGATCGCCGGGCGGGGCGGCGTACCGCAGGCTCATGAGGTGACCGCGGCGGTGACGCTCGGGCCGGATCAGGCCGCGGGCGGCTTCAAGCTGACCGGGATCACGCTGACCGTGCGGGCCGAGGTGGACGGTCTGGACGAGGCGGGCTTCCTGGAGGCGGCGCAGGCCGCGAAGGCGAACTGCCCGATCAGCAAGGCCCTCACCGGGGTCGAGATCACCCTGGACGCCGCACTCGAGAGCTGACAGACGTGCCGCTCGTTGAGCGGTACAACCATCGGGGTCGTGCACTGCCCGGAGACCGTCGAGTCTCCGGGCAGTGCGCGTACCACTCCGGGCCATTGACAACCAGTCCACAACCAGGCTTGCTAGCCCTGGGGGTGGGGGGAATGACGGAACTCGAATCGCTGGCGCATGCCGGCGCCGCCGCGGTCACAGCCGCCGAGCGGATCTACGTGGACGCGTTTCCGGTGCGCCAGCGGGAACGGTTCGCCAGCTTGCTGGAATCGATCCGCGACGGCGAGGTCCTCGGCTGGGTGCAGGTCGAGAACGGTGCGCCGATCGGCATCGCGGTCGTGCTGCCGCTGGAGTCGCTCGCCTGGGACTTCCTGGAGTACTTCGCGATCGACGGCTCGATCCGGAGCAAGGGTCATGGGTCGGCGTTGTGGGCGGCAATGAACCAGCGGCCGGAGATTCGCCGGCTGATCTTCGAGGTGGAGGATCCGGCCGACGCGCACGACACCGAGGAGCGGACGATCCGGGAGCGGCGGATCGCGTTCTACCGACGGGTGGGCGCGGAGCTCGTCGAGGGCGTGGAGTACGTCGTACCGGATGTCCAAGGCACCGGCGACGAACGCCTACTGCTGATGTGGCACGACCCTGATCGCGTGGGACTCGACCGGCAGACGTTGGCCGAGGTGGTGACGGCGTTGTACGTCGAGGGGTACGGCCTCTCGCCTGATCACAAGTTGCTCAGTGCGGCACTGCAGAGCCTCGACGGTCGGGGGTGAGGTCGATGGCACAGACGTTGGCAATCATCGCCCTGCTGGTGTCGGTCGCGTCCGCAGCAATCGCCTGGCGGATCGGGATGCGGACCGTGCGGATCACGACGTACCGCAGTGCGACTGATCTGATGCTCGAGGTCGACCGCGTGTTCATCGCGCACCCGTGCCTGCGACCGTACTTCTACGACGACCAGGTCTGCGCGAAGGGCGACAAGGACTACGACCTCGTCCAGGCGGTCGCCGAACTGGAGCTCGATGTTCTCGAGTGCATCTGGGACGGGCGCGACAACTACTCGTACAAGGATCAGGTGTCGTGGGCGAAGTACATCAAGGACTCGCTCGCGGCAAGCCCGGCGCTGAAGGCGATGCATGCGGACGCCGAGCGGGCCAACTGGTATCCGACGCTCGACGACCTGTTGAGCGGCAAGACAGAGCCGCCTCCGGAGCGTCCCAACTGGTGGGGCCGTCGCCGAAGGCTCGCGGCACGCCTGAGCCCCTGATCTGCTTTTCTGACTTCATGGAGTGGAGAGATCTGCCGAAGGCTCACTGCCCGCGGGGCGGCGAGGTGGAGACGCTGCAGTTCGCGCTGGACCGGGTGCGGCAGCAGTTCGCGTGGAAGACCGGTGGACTGACCGCGGAGCAGCTGCGGCGCCGGCATCCGCCATCGACGATGACGTTGGCCGGGTTGGTCAAGCACATGGCGTTCGTCGAGGACGGGTTCACCGCGCGGGCCGCGGATCGACCGCTCCCGCCACCTTGGGATACCCGCACCTGGAGCGAGAACGGCGAGTGGGGCTGGGCGTCCGCGGTCACCGACGAGCCCGAGGAGCTTTACGAGCTCTGGTACGCCGCTGCCTCGCGCTCCCGCTCCGCCTGGGAACAACTCAGTGCGGACGGCGGCCTGGACGCGCTCGTCGAGGACCCGGATCCGGCGTGGACGAGCAATCGGAGACGTGTCCTCATCGACCTGCTCGAGGAGTACCTGAAACACACCGGCCATGCCGACGTACTGCGTGAGGCGGTCGACGGTGTGAGGGGCAACGATCCTGACTGACACCCAGCGACTCACCGACGTACTGGCCCTTTCGTACGACGTGCACGCGGTCGAACTGACCCAGATCCAGGCCGGTACGGCGACCATCAACTTCCGCGTCGTCGACGAGAGCGGGCGACGATGGTTCGCGAAGATCTATCGCGGCGAGCTCGAGCGGGAGCGCGCGGCGATCGAGCTGACGGCGTACGCCGGGCTCGGGAAGGTGCCGGTTCCCGCGGTACGGCGGACGCTCGCGGGCGACCTCGTCGACGAGCGGATGCCGATGTCCCTGTGGGAGTTCATCGACGGCGAGACGGCCGAAGGTGGGATCACGGGCCGGCGATGGGAAGCGGTCGGCACGATGCTCGGCCGGCTGCACAAACGTTTGTCCGAGCACCCCGCAGCGACGCCGACCCTGCGTCCCGCGCGGGAGGTCCGCGATGTCGACCGGTCAGCACGGAACTTCGACCAACTGATCGCGGACTTCCAGTCACGTGAGTCCTTGAGTCCGTTCGAGGAGTGGGCCTGCGAAGCGGCACAGGAGCGACGGGCGCTGCTCGGCCGCGCCGGCGCGATCCTCGCCGACCTGCCCGCCCTGACCGTGCAGGTGATTCACGGCGACCTCGCCTCGCCGAACCTGATGCTGCGCGGCGACACAGTTGCCGCGGTCATCGACTTCCAGCCGCCGAATCCGGGCTTCGTCGCGTGGGAGATCGCCCGGATCGGCTGCGACCCGCGGACGGTGGTTCTCGGCGACCAGTGGATCGACGGGCTCGCCGTACTGATCGATGCCTACCGCAACGAGTACCCGGCCGCCCGCCCCGACGACCTGCTGTCGACGGTCGCCGTCGGTTGCGCCCACACGCTGGGATCGACGTTCCCACTGGCCGAGCCGTCCCCCGTCTCACCCTCGCTCGAGCTCTACGCCCGCGCGTGACACAAGGCAGTGCTCCTCATGCTGGAGCGGCTGACCGACGTGCGGGAATCGCTACGTTGAACAACCGCTCGGCGTTCTGCAGCGACTCCGTCACCGCGGCCTGACCATTGGCGACCATCTCGAGCTGATACGCCGCGAGCCCCTCCCCCGACACCAGCGCCCGCGTCAGCCGCGCCGCATCCCACAGCGCAGTGTTCGCGCCGGCGCCTGCGGCCGGCGTCATCGGGTGCACGGCGTCGCCGAGCAACGTCACCCGCTCCGACGACCACGTCGGTACGTCGATGCAGGTCCGCAACGTGATCGGGAACGCCGCCTCGACCTCGGCCGCCGCGACCAACGCCCGGACCGTCGGATGCCAACTCTCGACAAGGCCCGCCACGATCCCCCACAGCTCGGACGGACTCATCGAGAACAGTTCGTCATCGGACGCACCGAGCCTGTCGTTCGTCCCGGTGAGTACCGCCATCAGATAGTCGCCGTACTCCGCCGGCGGCTCGCGGAACACCACGGGCGCGAACGCCGTACCGATCCCCGCGCCGTCACTCGCGAAACAGAACCCGCGCAGAAACGCCGACGGCGCCAGCTCGCTCACGGCCGATGTCAGCGGCACCTTCCCGTAGATGCACCGCACGCCGATATCCACGACATCGCTGTCCGGCACCAGTTGACCGCGCACCCGCGACGCCACACCATCCGCCCCGACCAGTACGTCGGCCACTGCGGAACTCCCGTCCGCGAACCCGATCTCAACGCCGTCCCGAGTCTCGACGTACGACGTGAACTGCTTGCCGAACCGCAGTACATCGTCGAGCCCGGTCATCAGCGCGCGCCGGAACGCGTACCGATCCACCGACGTGATCGCGTCCGGCCCGGCGACCGGATAGACCTGCTCGAACTGCGGAGTGAGTTGCGCGTCGAACCCCGCCACCAGGTCCCCCGGCCGCGTCGCGGTCGCGATCACACGGCGGCGTACCGCATCCGGCAGCACTGCCGCGAGCGCCTCCTCCCCCACCGGACTGATGTGGATCCGATAGCCCTGCTTGCGGTACGCCGGATGCGGGTCGCGCTCGTACACCGCGACGTCGACGCCCGCCTTCAGCAACCCCTGCGCCAGGGCCAGCCCACCGATCCCGGCCCCCATGATCGCGACCTTCATCATCGACTCCAATCATCCATACGTTGAACTTTATCATCCGCCTGGTTGATTAAGTTAGCACGCCGGATGGCAGTCGGCTAGGATGAGTTCGTGCGGAGATCACCGGGACCGGACGAGCGGCAGCGGGACGCCGAGCGCAGCAAGCAGCAGTTGCTCGACGCGGCGGTCGTCGAGTTCGGCGCACGCGGCTTCAGCGGCGCGCGGGTCAGCGAGATCGCGGCCCGGGCCGGCGTCAACAAGCAACTGATCTCGTACTACTTCGGCGGCAAAGAGGGGCTGTACCGTGCCGTCGCGGACGGCTGGCGCGCCAGCGAGCCGACGATCACCGCCGACGCGGAGACACTCGGCGAGGTCGTCGGCGCCTATGCCCGCGCGACGCTCGAGCAGCCCGACATGCTCCGGCTGCTGATCCGCGAGGGCGTCGACCGCGACACCGGCGGCAACGACGAGGACGCGCAGTACGCGCGCTTCCAGACCATGCTCGCCGACTTCCGCCGTCGGCAGGCGGACGGCGAACTCGCCGCCGACCTGGACCCGGCGTACGCCGGTCTCGCGCTGTTCGGTCTCGCCGCGGCGCCGGTCGTCTTCCCGCAGATCGCCCGCGCGCTCGGTCTCGACCCGGACGACGAGGACTTCACAACGAAGTACGGCGAGGAAGTCGCGCGCCTGGTGTCACACCTGAGGGACTAGAGCGCGCCGGAGATCGCGCGGTTACGCAGCTCGGCCTTGTAGGCCTCGAGAGCGATGAGTTCGCCGAACATCCGGTTGTACTCGTCCGCGCGGTCGATCGGGTTGGTCCGCTGCAGCTTCGACTTCAGGTCCGCGATCCGGCGCGCGCAGGTCAGCTCCTGCAACCGCGCCATCAGCGCCTGCGCGTACTGCTCGTCGGGCTCCCGGCCGAGCCGCAGCGGGTCCACCGCGAGCGCGCCGACCACCGCAGCGGCCGGGTCGTTGCCGATGGCGTCGCGGACGGCGACCACCCAGGCCTCTCCGGGCGGCGCCGCGGACGGGCCGCCGACCTTCGCCATCGCGGCCCGGACCGCGCCGAGCCACGGGTGGGTGAAGTCATGGTCGTCGAGCTCGTCGAACGCGACCCCGACGAGCGCCGGGTACTGCATCGCGACCTTCAGCGCGTCCCACTCGATCACGAACCGCTGGTCCCGCGGCGACGGGACATCGGTACGACGGACCGGTTGCGCCGCCTCGCCCGACGGTGCCGCGGGCTGCGCGTTCGACCGGGACGCGGCGCGGTAGACCTCGGAGCGCACTTTGTCCTCGTCCATCCCGAGATGCCCGGCGAGTTCACGGGTGAACGCGTCGACCTTCGAGCGGTCGCGGATGCTGATCACCAGCTTCGCCGCCTCACGCAGCGCGTCGACGCGGGTGTCCGCGCGGTCCAGGTCGTACTTCGACAGCACGTTACTGAGCACGAACCGGTACAGCGGGACGCGCCGCCCGATCAGCTCGCGGACCGCCGCGTCGCCCTTCTGCAACCGCAGGTCACACGGGTCGAGACCGTCCGGCTCGACCGCGACGTACGTCTGCGAGGCGAACGCCTGGTCCCCCGCGAACGCCTTCAACGCCGCGCGCTGACCCGCCTCGTCACCGTCGAAGGTGAAGATCACCTCGCCGCGGAACTGGTCGTGGTCGAGCAGCAGCTGCCGCAGGACGCGGGCGTGGTCGTCGCCGAACGCCGTACCGCAGGTGGCGACCGCGGTCTGCACGCCGGCGAGGTGACAGGCCATCACGTCGGTGTAGCCCTCGACGACCACCGCCTGGCGGCCCTTCGCGATCTCGCGGCGGGCGAGATCCACGCCGTACAGCACCTTGGACTTCTTGTAGATCGGGGTCTCGGGGGTGTTCAGGTACTTCGCTTCGATCCGGTCGTCGTCGAACAGCCGGCGCGCGCCGAACCCGATCACGTCCGAGGACGCGTCCCGGATCGGCCACATCAGCCGGCCGCGGAACCGGTCGTACAGCCCGCGCTGGCCCTCGGCGGACAGGCCGGACGCGACCAGCTCGGCGTTCGTGAAGCCGCGGCCGCGCAGGTAGTTGGTCAGCGCCTCACCGCCGCGCGGCGAGAACCCGACCCCGAACTGCACCGCCGCGTCCTTGTCGAAGCCGCGCTTGTCGAGGAACTGCCGCCCGATCGAGGCCTCGGCCGCGCCGAACAGGTTGTCGACGTAGTACTCCGCGGCGACCTTGTGCGCCTCCACGAGGCGCGGGCGCTGGTTGCCCGGACCGCGCTGGATCGGCGCGCCGGAGTCGTCGTACCGCAGCTGGATGCCGACCTTCGACGCGAGCGTCTCGACCGCCTCGGAGAAGCTGATCTGGTCGACCTTCTGGATGAAGTCGATGACGTCGCCGCCCTCTTGGCAGCCGAAGCAGTAGAAGAAACCGCGCGACGGGGTGACGTTGAACGACGGTGACTTCTCGTCGTGGAACGGGCACAGCCCCTTCAGGTTGCCACCGCCGGCGTTCTTCAAGGTCACGTACGAACCGACGACCTCGTCGATCCGCGCGCGCTCGCGCACCAGCGCGATGTCCTCTTCCTTGATCCGGCCTGCCACCCCGCGAGTCTAGCCGGGCCGATCACGTAGGTTAACGGGTATGCCACGTACCCTTCGCCCAGGTCAGCGGTCCGAGCTGTACGTCGTCGACGTCGCGAGCGGTGACCGCCGGTCGGTGTTCAGCTCGGCGGAGGTCCTGTTCGAGGCGCCGAACTGGCTGCCGGACGGGACTTTGGTTGTCAACGGCAATGGGTTGCTGTTCCGGGTCGCGGACGGCCTCGAGGAGATCAAGCTCGGCGGAGTCCCGGCCATCAACAACGATCACGTCGTCAGCCCGGACGGGCAGACGGTCTACGTGTCGGCCGAAGACGGTCACTTGTACGCCGTGCCGATCGCGGGCGGAGCCGGGCGGCGGGTGACGAACGATCGCGGGCCGAGGTTCCACCACTATCTGCACGGGGTGTCGCCGGACGGTACGACGCTCGCGTACATCGGCCTCGAATGGGTCGGCGAGCGGCGGGTCACCAACGTCTGGACGATCCCGAGCGGCGGCGGGGACGACGTACAGGTCACGAACGACGAGTTCGCGGACGACGGTTCGGAGTACAGCCCGGACGGCGAGTGGATCTACTTCAACTCCGAGCGCGCGGCGCGGGCGCCGGGGCACGCGCAGCTGTTCCGCGTCCCGTCGCGGGGCGGCGAGCCGGAGCAGTTGACGTTCGACGATCGCGTCAACTGGTTCCCGCACCCCGCGCCGGACGGCTCCGCGATCGCTTACGTGAGCTTCCCGCCGGGGATCGAGGGCCATCCCGCCGACGTGGCCGACGTACGACTCCGGCTACTCACCGCGGCCGGCGAGATCCGTGAACTCACGACGCTGTTCGGGGGCCAGGGCACGATGAACGTGCCGAGCTGGTCCCCGGACAGCGCCGCGATCGCGTACGTCGCCTACCCGGTCTAGACCTCGGCGAGATCCACGGCGGTGTCGGCGAGGCGGGACGGGTCGACCTGCTTGCCGGAGCGGATCAAGGCGCGGACCGCGTCGAGGCCGGTGTCCCACTCGTTGACGTGCATGCCCGCGAGCAGGTGCCGGTCGCCGTCGAGCCAGAAGGCGAAGTACGCGCCGGACTTCGGGTCGCCGCGGAACACGACCTCGGTGGAGGTGCCGCGCGGGACCTCGCCGGCGTACTCCATGCCGAGGTCGAACTGGTCGGTGAAGAAGTACGGGATCGCGTCGTGGGACGCGTCCTGGCCGACCATCGCCTTGGCGACGGTCTTGCCGGTGTCGATGGCGTTCTGCCAGTGCTCGACGCGGACCGACCGGTTGTACAGCGGGTGGTCCCAGCGCACGACGTCGCCGGCCGCGTACACATCGGCCACCGACGTGCGCAGATCCGGACCGGTGACGATCCCGGAGCCGTTGTCGGGCGTCGCGACCTCGATCCCGGCTTCCTCGGCGAGCTCGGTGTTCGGGCGGACGCCGACCCCGACGACCACCAGGTCCGCGGGAACGACCTCACCCCCGGACAGCTTGACGCCGGTCACCTTGTCGGTGCCCTCGAAACCTTCGACGCCGGCCCCGAAGCGGAACTGCACCCCGTGCTGCCGATGGAACTCGGCGAACACCTCTCCGACCTCCGGACCCAGCACGGAGGCGAGCGCCGTCGCCTGCGGCTCGACCACCGTCACCTCGCAGCCACGCTCCCGCGCGGCCGACGCAGCCTCGAGCCCGATCCATCCGGCACCGACCACGACCACCCGCGGCTTGGCGGCGTACGCGTCGGTCAGCGCCTGCGACTCCTCGGCCGTCCGCAGGTAGTGCACCCCAGGCAGGTCGTTCCCCGGTACGTCGAGTTTGCGCACCCGGCTGCCCGTCGCGATCAGGAGCTTGGCGTAGGACACCTGTGATCCGTCGTCCAGCGTCACCGTGTGCGCGCTCGGGTCGATCGCGGTCACCGTCGTCCCGAGGCGGAGAGCGATGGAGTTGTCGTCGTACCACTGCTGGTCGTGGAGTTGTGCGGACTCGGTCCCGTCCTTGCCGAGCAGGACGCCCTTCGACAACGGCGGTCGCTCGTAGGGCAGCGCCTGCTCGCTGCCGATCAGCACGATGCCGCCAGTCCAGCCTTCCTTGCGAAGGGCCTTGGCCGCGGTCGCACCCGCGAGGCTCGCACCGACGATCACGATCTGCTCTGCATCAGCCATGAAACGACCTTAGTACCCCACGAACTCTTGCCGCGCACGGCGCGGATGGCTATTTTTCGGTAGACATAATACGTCCTATGTCCTCCTTGGAGAGTCATGCGCGTACTCACACCAGGCCGTCTCGCGGCCGCCGCCCTACTGGTGTTCGGAAGTCTCATCACCCCTACCGCTCACGCTGTCCAGCCTGATCAGGGCGACTCGGCCGCCCCGTTCGTCGAGGACAGCGTGTTGTTCCAGCAGAAGACCGAGGGTTACTCGTGCTTCCGGATCCCGGCCGTGGTCCGGGCCGCCGACGGCGAGGTGCTCGCGTTCGCGGAAGGCCGGGTCGCGGACTGCGGCGACGACGGTGACATCGACATCGTGCTGCGCCGGTCGTCGGACGGCGGCAAGACCTGGGGACCGCTCCAGGTCGTCTCCGACGGCAACGGCAGCACCCACGGCAACCCGGTTCCGATTGTTGACACGCGGACGGGCCGGATCGTCCTTGTGACGACACACAACGGCCCGCAGCCGTGCACCAACGGCTGCGACCGCGACCCGTACGTCCAGACCAGCGACGACAACGGCAGCACCTGGACCGCCCCGCGCGAACTGACCGATGCGAAACTGCCGAGCTGGAACTTCTGGTACGCGACCGGCCCGATGCACGGCATCCAGCTCGAACACGGCGCGCACGCCGGCCGCCTGATCGTCGGCGCCAACTTCGAGACGTACGACGGAGTCGGCCCCCACGTCTACGGCGTCCACCTCTTGTACTCCGACGACTCGGGCGAGACCTGGCACATCGGCGCGACCACCTCCCGCGACGACGGCTCGGTGATCGCCGGGGAAGTCACGGTCGTCGAGCTGACCGACGGCCGCATCTACGCGCTGGCCCGCGAGCGCGGCACCGACCCGGGCAACCGCGCGTACGCGATCAGCAGTGACGGCGGCGCGACGTTCGACGCACCGTTCCGGACCATCCCGCAACTGGTGATGCCCGACGTCCAGGGCTCGCTGCTCCGCTTCAGCGCCCGCAACGACGGCGACGAGCGCAACCGGATCCTGTTCTCGGCACCGGCGCACCCCGCCGCGCGCGAGGTGATGACGGTCAGGTCGTCGTACGACGAGGCGCGGTCGTTCGGCACCTGGCAGCAGGGGAAGGTCTTCTACTGGGGACCGTCGGCGTACTCCGACATGGTTCGGCTGGACGGCGATCAGGCAGGTCTGCTGTACGAGGCCGGGGTCGCGAACCCGTACGAGACGATCCGCTGGGCACGCTTCAACGAGGCGTACCTGTCGACACCGAACGGCACGCCACCCGGCATCCCCGGTCCGCCGGCGCCGGGTCCGACAACGCCCGACACCGGTCCGGCGCACAACCCGGCGTACGTTCGCGGTGGCGCAACCGTTGCCGAAGGCAAGTTCGGGAACGGGCTGGCGCTGGACGGTGTGGACGACTACGTCGAGGTCCCGTTCGATCGGTCGATCGATCTCGGTGCCGACGACTTCACGATGATGACGTGGATCAAGTACGGCGCGACGACCGGATCACGCGCGATCCTGTGGGCCTATCGCACCGGCTCGGGTACGACGCCACAGGTCTGGCTCCGCGCCGAACCGGAGAGCAATCGCATCCGGGCGTTGCTGTCGGTCGACCGCTTCAACGTCACGGTGCAGTCCACGTCGGCGTACAACGACAACGTGTGGCACCACGTCGTACTGCAACGGGCCAACGGCAAGCTGCGACTGGTGATCGACGGCGCCGAGGTCGGCTCGGCGACGGCACCCGCCGGCTCGGTCACGGCCGGGAAGGAGTTCGGCGTTCAGGGCATCCATGTCGGACAGCGCGTGGACGGCGCCAACCGCTTCCAGGGCACGCTCGACGAGGTCCGGGTCTACCGGCGAGCGCTGTCGGACAGCGAACTGCAGCAGATCCGCGAGACCAACCGGCCGGTCTGGCCGCGGCTCGGTCTAGACCTGCCCTTCGACCAGGTTGGCATGCCAGGCCTGGGCTGACGGGTCGGTCAGGGACGCGACCTGATCGACGATCACGCGGAGGCGGGCGTTGTCGTCGCTCGCCTCCGCGAAATCGGAGCGGAACGGGACGTCGAGGTGCCGCGGCGCGGTCTTCCACAGCGCCTCGACAAGCTCGGTGAGCAGCACGCGCTGCGTCGCGCGGCGGGCCTGACGCTCGGGCGAGTTGAGGACGTGGAACATCCCGACGCCCTTCAGCAAACCGATCTCGGTGCGAACACCGTCAGGGACCACCAGATCGGCTTCGTACCGGATCAAGCGGGAGCGACCGAAGACGGCGTGCGTGGCCTGCTCGGCTGCGGTCGCGAATCGGCCGATCAGCTGGCTGGTCAGGTCCTTCAACCCGCCGAGCGCCCGGCGGCTGTCGTCGAACGCGGCGGCCGGCCAGTAATTCAGCGCCTTGAGCCGGTCCCAGCTCTCGTCCAGCTCGGCATCGCTTGCCTCCGGCAAATACATCTGCCGGACGGTCTCCCAGTACGGCGCCCGCTCGGCGTCGACCGCGGCGAGGTCGATGTGATGCGCGACGATCCCGTCCTCGACATCGTGCACGGAGTACGCGACGTCGTCGGCGAAGTCCATCACCTGCGCCTCGAGACAGCGCCGCTCCCCCACCCCTGGACGCAACCAAGTGAACACCGCGAGATCGTCGTCGTACACCCCGAATTTCCGTACGCCGGGGCGCCGGGCCCACGGGTACTTCGTCGCGGCGTCGAGGGTCGCACGACTCAGGTTGAGGCCCACGCTGCGCCCGTCGGCGTCGAACGTCTTGGACTCCAGCCGGGTCAGCAGTCGCAGGGTCTGCGCGTTGCCCTCGAATCCACCGATCTCGGCGGCGACCTGGTCGAGCGCGCGCTCGCCGTTGTGCCCGAACGGCGGATGACCGAGGTCGTGCGACAGACAGGCCGCGTCCACGATGTCCGGGTCGCAGCCGAGCGTCGCGGCCAGCTCGCGGCCGATCTGCGCGACCTCCAGACTGTGCGTCAGCCGGTTGCGGACGAAGTCGTCGCTGCCCGCCGTGACGACCTGCGTCTTGGCCGCCAGCCGGCGCAACGCGGCACTGTGCAGAACGCGCGCGCGATCCCGCGCGAACGCCGTCCGCCCCGGCCGCTTGACCGGCTCGGCGACCCACCGCTCGGCATCATGCTCGTCGTAACCCTCATGCTGCTTCCTCATCACCACTCACAGTACCGACGGCGACCGACAGTTCGGCGACGTTCAGATGTCTATGCAGTACCGCATCCAAAGGACCCCGTCGGTGAAGACTTCGGTGCCGCTGTGCCGGAGGTGGAGCCGGCGGGTGTCGTACCAACGTTCACCACCGACCAGTACCGGATGGACGAGCAGGGCGAGTTCGTCCACCAATTCCTGGTCGAGGCAGGTCCGAAGGAGGGTCGGCGACTCCACGCGCACGGTCTGAACGCCGCGTCGGCCCAGCACTGTGAGGGCTTCCAGCAGGTCGACTTCTTCGTAGCCCGTCACCAACTCACGGGTCGTCGCGTCTGGCGGGCGGGCCGGTGTCTGGTCGGCGTAGAGGGCGAGTACGTCGGACCAGTAGCCGAGCTCGCGTAGCGACGTCCAGCTCTGCACTCGCGCTCGGCTGTCGACGACCGCCAGCAGCGGGCCTTCCGCTCGGGGCGCGCGCCGCGGTGCTGCGCGGACCGCGGATTCCTGGGCGAGGATCGTGTCCGCGCCGATCAGGGTCACGTCCTCCTGCCAGAGCGTCGCCAGCGCATAGAACCGCGCGAGGTCGACGTCGAATCCCGACGCCACCCCGTCCAGCGAGACCGCCAGCTGAGCCACTACATGAGGCCGCATACCGCCCAACCTAGGGAAGCCCACCGACAATCCATGGTTGCAGAGACTCCTCTGCAGAGATTACTCTGCAATCATGCGACGGATCGACGCCCGAAGCCTGCGCGGACTCGCCCACCCGCTCCGGATGCGCATCCTGGAGGCGATCGAGCTCGACGGACCGGCGACGTCCAGCACGCTGGCGACCCGGCTCGGCGAGAACACCGGCACGATCAGCTGGCACCTGCGACTCCTCGCCGAGCACGGGTACCTCGAGGAGGACCCCGACCGCGGCACGAAGCGCGAGCGCTGGTGGCGGCTCCCACCCGGGCCGACGGTGCTCGACCCGTCCGAGTTCCTCGACGACCCGGAGACCCGGCGCTCCCTCGACGTGTACCTGCGCGATCTCGTGGAGCGCTACTACGACCGAGTTCGCGCATACGTCGACGAGGACTGGCCGGCCGAATGGCAGCACGCGGCCGGGCTCTCGGATTGGCGCGACCTCAACCTGTCCCCGGAACAGCTGCACAATCTCAACGAGGAGATCGCGGCTGTCATCGATCGCTACAGAGCCACCCAGCCGGCGGACGGGGCCGAACGGGTGATCGTCCAGCTGCAGTCGTTCCCGCGCCGCTCATGAGCCTGCTGCGGACGCACCGCGACTTCCGGTTGTTCTGGATCGGCGAGACGATCAACCGCTTCGGCAGCGCGGTCACCGCGGTCGCGCTCCCGCTCGTCGCGATTTCGATGCTCGACGCAACGACTTTCGAAGTCGGTCTGTTGACCGCTGCGTCGTGGGCTCCGTGGCTGCTGATCGGCCTGCCGACCGGCGCCTGGATCGACCGGGTACGCCGTCGTCCGGTGATGCTGGTGTCCTCGGCTACCTCCGGTCTCCTGCTGGTGACGATTCCGCTGGCCGGCTCCTTGTTGACCATCCAGTTGCTGCTGGTGGTCGCGGGACTCGTCGGCGCCGCGGCGGTCGTCTTCCAGACGGCGTACACCGCCTATCTCCCGACGTTGCTGGACCCGCCCGACCACGCCGAGGGGAACGCGAAGCTGCACGGCAGCGCGTCGGCCGCGCAGATCGCCGGACTCGGATGTGGCGGGCTGCTGGTCCAACTCGCCGGTGCGGCCAACGCGTTGCTCGTGGACGCGGCGAGCTTCCTGATCGCGCTCGGCTGTCTCGCCGCGATCCGCTTCCGGGAACGCCGTACGACGAATCCTCGGCAAGCCGGCGCGATCCGGGAGGGCATCCGGCTCGTCGTCCACGACGTCTGGCTGCGGACGTTGACGATCTTCGGAGCCGTCTCGAACCTGGCGCTGATGGGTTATCAGGCGATAGCCGTCGTCTTCCTGGTCCGCGAGGCCGGACTCACCGCCGGCGCGGTCGGCACCCTGATCGCAGCGGCCTCCAGCGGCGGCGTCATCGGCGCCTTCGTCGGCCGCCAGGCCATTCGGCTCGGTACGGCGAGGGCGCTGCTGCTGTGCGAACTCGGCCTGCCGACGCTGGCGTTGCTGATCCCGTTGAGCGGCGCGAGCCCATGGTTCTACCTGGTCGGCGCGTTCGGAGTCAGCCTGGGCGTGGTCGGTGGAAACGTCGTGAAGGCGACCTTCCTGCAGTCGTACTGCCCGCCGGATCTGTTCGGGCGCCTCACCGCGACGACTGCGTTCGTCAACTACGGCACCATCCCGCTCGGCGCACTGCTCGGAGGGGCGCTCGGTCAGACACTCGGTCTGACGCCGGCGCTCTGGATCACGACAGCCGGCGTACCGCTGGCCGGCCTGATCCTGCTCGCCTCACCGATCCGCACGCGCCGCGACCTACCGACTCACCAGGGCACCGCAGCGCCAGGAACGACAGCCGATTCCAGCCGGGTCCGCACGGCCTGACGCGCGTGCTCGTACGTCGTGTTGTCGTTGTGCAGGATCGACGCCAGGTTCGCGGCCTCGTAGTACGCGTTCAGGTCGAACGCGAGCTGCTTCGGATCACCCGCCAGCTCTCCGCGCTCGACGGCCTCGCCGATCGTGGTCTCGATCAGGTCCATCCACTCGCGGTGCACGGCGGCGAGCATCTCCTGGACGGCGCCGTCGCGCGCGGAGTACTCGTGGGAGACCTTCTGGAAGAAACAGCCGCCCGGGAACACCCGGCTCTGCGAGTAGTCGAGCCAGTGCCGGCTCAACGCCCAGACCCGCCCGAGACCGGGCTCGATCTCGAACGCCGGGAGCACCACGTTGTCGGCGTAGATCCGGCGCGCGGCCCGGATCGTCGCCAGCTGCAGCTCCTCTTTCGAGCCGAAGTGCGCGAACAGACCGCTCTTGCTGATCCCGAGCTCGGTCGCGAGCCGCCCGATCGACAGCCCCTCGAGCCCGTCCACCGACGCGATGTCCACCGACCGGCGCAGCACGGCGCGGCGGGTCTGATCACCGCGCACCAGCCGTCCGTCCACCTTCTCCACGAGTCCTGATCCTAGTGTCCTGATTGACGGCGACCGTCTGGCAAACTAATAATACGACCGTTCGTATAGTTTGCTGGAGGGGTTCTCATGCAGAAGCTGGTCAGTGCCGGATTGCAGACAGTCGGAGCGTTGTCACCGCGGATTGCCGGCAGGCTCGCGTTCGCGCTGTGGCGCCGACCGCTCGCCCGCGGCCGGGTGCGCTCCGCGGAGCAGGCCGTCCACGACGCCGCGCGGGTCGAGATCGTCGACGGCGTCGTCACCTACGCGTGGGGCGACGGGCGCCGCCCGGTGCTCCTCGTCCACGGCTGGCGCTCCCGAGCCTCGCGGTACGCCGGCTTCGTGACCCGCCTGCTCGAGCTCGGGTACAGCCCGGTCTCGTACGACGCTCCCGCGCACGGCGACTCCGACGGCGCGGTGACGTCGATCCTCGGGCACCAGCAGATCATTCGCGGACTGGAGGAGCGGCACGGACCGTTCGAGGCGGTCATCGCGCATTCGCTCGGCGCATTGTTCGCGCTCTACGCCGTCCGGGAGGGCGTGGCCGCGAAGCGGATGGTGATGATCAGCGGTGTCGCGGACTTCGCGTACCTCGCCGACACCTTCTGCGCCGCCCTCAACCTGGGACCGAAGATCAACCGGGAACTGCGGCGATCGATCGAGCGCAGGTACTTCGACGGCGACGACCAGATCTGGACGCGGTTCTCGGTGCAGTCCGGCAAGCAGGAGCTCCTCGTGATCCACAACGACGAGGACGACGTGGTCGACCCGCGACAGGCTCAGGTGCTGCTGCGCGGTTACGGCGAGCGGGCGCACTTCCATCCCACGACCGGCCTGGGGCACCGGCGGATCCTCTCGGACCCAGCGGTGATCACCCAGGCCGTCGCGTTCCTGCAGGATCAGGATTCAGATGTCGCCTCAGATGTCGCGGAAGGTCTCGATCTGAGCGCCTAGCGAGTTGAGCCGGGCGGCGAGGTCCTCGTACCCACGGTTGATCACGTAGATGCTGCGCATCACCGACGTGCCCTTCGCGGCCAGCATCGCGATCAGCGTGACCACGGCCGGGCGGAGCGCCGGCGGGCACATGATCTCGGCGCCGGAGAAGTGCGTCGGGCCCTCGACCATCACCCGGTGCGGGTCGAGCAGCTTGACCCGGCCGCCGAGCTTGTTCAGGTCGGTCAGGTAGATCGCCCGGTTCTCGTACACCCAGTCGTGGATCAGCGTCTGCCCGGTCGCGGTCGCGGCGATCACCGCGAAGAACGGCAGGTTGTCGATGTTCAGGCCCGGGAACGGCATCGGGTGGATCTTGTCGATCGGCGCGTGCAGCTTCGACGGGCGGGTGGTCAGGTCGACCAGCCGGGTCCGGCCGTTCTCGGCCAGGTACTCCGCGCTGCGGTTGTAGTCGAGCCCCATCTCCTCGAGCAGCGCGAGCTCGATCTCCAGGAACTCCACCGGCGCCCGCCGGATGGTGATCTCGGACTTGGTGACGATCGCCGCGGTGAGCAGGCTCATCGCCTCGATCGGGTCCTCGGACGGGGCGTAGTCGACATCGACGTCGATGTCGGCCTTGCCGTGCACGGTGAGCGTCGTCGTACCGATGCCGTCGATCTTCACGCCGAGCAGGTCGAGGTAGAAGCAGAGGTCCTGGACCATGTAGTTCGGGCTGGCGTTGCGGATCACGGTGACGCCGTCGAACCGGGCGGCGGCCATGATCGCGTTCTCGGTCACGGTGTCGCCGCGCTCGGTCAGCACGATCGGCTTGCCCGGCGCGATCGCCCGGTTCACCAGCGCGTGGTAGTGCCCGCCGGTGGCCTTCACCTCGAGGCCGAACGGGCGGAGCGCGGTCATGTGCGGCTCGACCGTCCGGGTGCCGAGGTCGCAGCCACCGGCGTACGGGAGCTCGAAGGCGTCCTCGCGGTGCAGCAGCGGGCCGAGGAACATGATGATCGAGCGGGTCCGGCGGGCCGCCTCGGCGTCCATCGAGCCCAGGTCGAGCTGCGCCGGCGGCACGATCTCCAGGTCACCGGCGTCGTTCAGCCAGGTGGTCCGGACGCCGATCGAGTTCAGGACCTCGAGCAGGCGGTTGACCTCTTCGATCCGGGCGACCTTGCGCAGCGTCGTACGGCCCTTGTTCAGCAGGCTGGCGCAGAGCAGCGCGACGCCCGCGTTCTTGCTCGACTTGACGTCGATGGCGCCGGACAACTGGCGTCCACCGACCACGCGAAGGTGGACCGGGCCGCCGCCGAGAGAGACAATTTCGGAGTCGAGTGCCTCGCCGATCCGGGCGAGCATCTCGAGGGTGAGGTTCTGATGACCCTTCTCGATCCTGTTCACCGCACTCTGGCTGGTGTTCAGTACTTCCGCGAGCTGCGTCTGCGTCCAGCCGCGATGCTTGCGGGCGTCCCGGATGAGGTTTCCGATCCGGCTCAGGTAGTCATCGGTCATGGCCCGGACCTTATCTCACATGTGAGATATCACTGCATCGACCCGCCGGTGCCAGCGTAGCGAATGTCACGCACGCGCCTTCGCCAGGGTCGCCGAGGACCCGTGTGACCTGGTGAAACGCACTCCGCCTACAGTTACTCCAACTCCCGCCGCCCTCCGGAGAGGACCCAGCAGATGCCCGATGAGACCTCCGCCGCGGTGGCCACCGAGTTCGAGGCGGAGTCCTGGCCGCTGGAAGCAGCCGCAGACAGCCTGCACCAGGTGATCGAGGGGTTCCACAACGGCGACACCCGGCCGCTCGTGATCGGCGACGGCGACCAGCCGGTGCTCGTGGTGCTGGCGATCGCCGACCTGGCCGACTTCCGGTCGCGCATCGCGGAGCTGCTCGGGAACCCGGTCGACGCCGGCTGGCTGCGGTATTACCTGCGGTCGAACTTCGACATGAGCTCCGAGCGGCTGGTCGAGCTGCTCGGAGTGGACGCGGACCACGGTCTGTCGTCGCTCGCGAGTCAGGTGAACGTCGAGCAGGCCGCGACGCTGATGCCCGACCACGTCCGTCGTACCGAAGCCGGCGGGAACCCGCTGATGCTGATCGGCGACGGGACGATGGCGACCGCCGCGCTGCTCGCGTTCCAGGCGTTCCAGGTGCTGCTCGCGATGGAGGGCGAGGGGAAGACCGACGACGACTCCTGCGCGCACGACGACGAGGACAAGCCGACCACGCCGCTCGAAGTGCTCGCCGAGCGGATCGGTCCGGTGTCGACGCAGCTGGTCGCACAGATCAACGCGGGCCGCGAGCCGGGCCTGCCGCGGTACGAGCTGCACTTCGAGGACGACCTGATCGAGCACCTGCACGACCTCGAGACGCGCGCTCAGAAGACGCCGGGCGGCGGCGCGTACGACGAGCTGAACGCGCTGCTGCACCAGTTCGACCAGATGCGCAGCGGACTGGTCGCGGCCGAGGCGGACGAGGAGCCCGACGAAGCGCCGTACCTGGAGGCGACCGATCTCAAGGCGGCACTGGCGGACATCCGCGATGCGTTCCGCGACGGGACCGACGACCCGTACCTGATCGGTCTCGACGGCCGACCGATTGCCGGGCTGATCTCCTACGACCTCTACGAGGAGCTCCAGAAGGTCTCGGTCGAGATGGACGGCACCGACGAGGCGCCGGTCCTCCCGCTCCCCGCGCCCCGCTGGGAGAACGGCCCGCGGCTGGTGCCGTTCGAGCTCGCGCTCGAGATGTGCGAGGCGGTCATCGAGGACCTCACCAACGGCGAGGCCTCGATGCTGTTCATCGCCGACGAGGACAACGATCCAGAGCTCGTCCTCGCTCCCCTGGCCTGGCTGTGGGCGTACGTCGATCACCTGGACCTGGAGAACGCGGAGGGCTGAGCCACGCTGCGAGACCGCCTGCAGTGAAACCGCGGGATGTCACTCTGATGGTGTGAACCGTCCACTGTCCGCTGCGGCGTTGACGGTCGTCGCATGCCTGGTGACGGCCGGATGCTCGGCACCGGGGCATGTCGCGGTCACCGTCGATCAGGCAGTCACGCTCGCTGACCAGCAGGTGCACCTGAAGGTCACCGGTCTACCCGCTCAGAAGCCGGTGACTGTCGGCGCGGACGCGGTGGACCGCGACGGGAAGAAGTGGCACGGCGAGGCGACGTTCACCGCCGACAAACACGGCACCGTCGACCTCGACGCAACCAAGCCGACCAGCGGCAGCTACCAGGACACCGACGGCATGGGCCTGTTCTGGTCAATGAACCCACCGGACGGAAGCCCGGACGACCAGTCGTACATCCCGCCGCTCGAAAACGGCAGTCCGATCGAACACGTCGACGTCTTCGTCGACCGCCACGGCAAGCACCTCGGGCGTACGACGATCACGCGGACGTGGACGTCCCCCGGCGTGACCGCGCAGCCGCTCACGATGGCGAAGGACAAGCTCACCGGCCTGTACGTCGCCCCGAAGCCGGACGGCGCGCGGCATCCCGCCGTACTGTTCCTCGGCGGTTCTGAAGGCGGGATGCCGCCACCTGCGAGCACTTACCTGCTGGCAGCGCACGGGTATCCGGTGCTCGAGGTGGCGTACTTCCACGCGGCCGGCGTACCGCAGGAGTTGCGTGACATCCGGCTCGAGTACTTCGCCGCCGCGGCGCAATGGCTGCGCCAGCAGCCGGCGGTCGACCCGGCACACGTCGTGGCGCTCGGCACGTCGTTCGGCAGTGAACCTGCCCTGCTCGTAGCCGACCATTTCCCGGCGCTCGTACACGGGGCGATCCTGTTCGCACCAGGCGCCGCGGTCACCGGATCCTTCCCGCATCCGGGCGGCTCGGCCTGGACGTACCGAGGCAAGCCGTTGCCGGTGGACGACCCGATCCCGGTCGACGGTGTGAACGGGCCGGTCCTCGCGGTCGCCGGCGGCAGCGACCTGACGTGGGCCTCGAAGCAGTCGGCGGAGTTGATCATGCAGCGGCTCGACGAGGTGCACGGCAAGTTCCCGCACACTGCGGTGATCGTCGACGGAGCCGGCCACGGTGTCGGCGGAGCGCCGTACCTGCCGCGCGGCACGACGATCGACCACCCGATCGTCGGTCCCTTCGATCTGGGCGGCAGCCGCCCCGCCAACGAATCCGCGCTGCTTCAGGGATGGACGAAGACGCTGGCGCTACTCAGCTCGCTCCGTCGCTGAACGGAAAGAGGGACTGCCGCTCGGCGAGGGTGGCGATCTCGTAGACGTTGGCCGCGACTCAGCTCACTTCTCTCCGAACGGGAACAGGGACTGCCATTCGGCGAGCGTCGCGATCTCGTAGACGTTGGCCGGGGTGTACGGGTCCTTGGCGAGGATGTCGCGGAGCTCGGCCTCGTCGGCGACGTCGTACACGAGCAGGGCGCCGGTCTGGTCGGCGAACGGGCCGGCGGCGACGAGCTTGCCCGCCTCCCGCAGGGACGCGAGGTACTCGCGATGGGCCGGACGGACCTCCATCCGGCGGTCGGTCTGGGCGACGTCGAAGCGCAACTGCACGACATATTGAGCCATGGCCAGAAGCCTACAACGGCCTTGGAAACAAGGAGATTGGTGCGGGGAAGGGAGTCGCGAGCCGCCACAGCGGCTGGTTCAGGTCAGACCCGAAAGTCGACGAGCGATCTCCCTTCCCGCCCGGATATTCTCACCAGGTCACGCACCGCTACGCAAGGGGTTGGTTAAGGAAATTCCTACGGAAAGTTGGTTGAGGTAACGCTTCGTGATGGAACCGCCAGCGGCGTCGATCCGAGCGCCGATGCAGTCGTACAGTCCGTCACGCCGCGGCGTTGTCAAGGCTCGATGACCCGAATACGACGACAGAAGTTCGAGATAGTCGGCCGTCGAATAGTCCGCATCCCAGACATACCTGCGGAACTCCACCGTCGCGAACAACCCCGCCTCCGCGAGCCCGGCCGGATCCTCCGGTACGTCGTCCGCCGCCGGCAACCCACCCTCGGTGGCATCGTCGGTGAACCGCTCGTAACAGGCCTGCACGTCGGCGAAGAACTGCGAACTGCCACCCGCCACATGATGCGTCGACACCACCGCGAGCGTCCCGCCCGGCCGCAACACCTGCACACACCGCTCGAGCCGCGTTGCCGGATCGAGCCAGTGGAACGCGGTCGCGGAGATGACGAGGTCGAAGCTCGCGGGAGGCAACTCCCACGTGTCGAAGTCCGCCACCACGACCTCGACCTGCGGGAGCTTCCGCTGCAACACTCCCGCCAGGTCCGGACTCAGCTCGACCGCCGTGACCGACCAGCCGCGCGCGACCATCGCCGCCGTCGCCTGGCCGGTTCCCGGGCCGATCTCCAGCACCTTCGGATGCGCGCCGACGAGCCCCGCGAGGTCGTCGTACAACTCGCGGGGGTACGTCGGCCGGACGCGGTCGTACAGCTCCGCGTCCTCTCCGAAGGTCTGGCGCAGGGTCTGTCTGGTCACCCGGCCAATGCTGCCCGGCCGGCCTCCAAACGGGCTACCGGAATACGGAACGGCGAGCAGGACACGTAGTCGAGACCGACCTCGTGGAAGAAGTGGATGCTGTCCGGGTCACCGCCGTGCTCGCCGCAGACGCCGACCTTGAGGTCCGGCTTGGTCGCCCGGCCGCGCTCCACACCGGTCCGCACGAGCGCGCCGACCCCCTCGCGGTCGATCGACTCGAACGGCGACACCGCGAAGATCCCCTTCTCCAGGTACGACGAGAAGAACGCGCCCTCGACGTCGTCACGGCTGAAGCCCCAGGTGGTCTGCGTCAGGTCGTTGGTGCCGAAGGAGAAGAAGTCGGCCGCCTCCGCGATCTGGTCCGCGATCACCGCGGCCCGCGGCAGTTCGATCATCGTGCCGATCGGGATCTCCTGCTCGGTGCCGACCTCGGCGAGGACGCGTTCGACCTCGTCGCGCGCCAGGTGCAGTTCCTGGACGGCACCGACGAGCGGGATCATGATCTCGGGCTGCGGGTCCTTGCCCTGGGCCCGCAACTCGACGGCTGCCGACGCAATCGCCCGTACCTGCATCGCGAACAAGCCGGGGATCACCAGCCCGAGCCGTACGCCGCGCAGCCCGAGCATCGGGTTCTGCTCGTGCAGCCGCTCGACCGCCGCGAGCAGCGCCGCCTCGTGCCCCGGGTCCTCGCCGCGCTCGCGCGCCACCGCGACCTTCACCGCCAGCTCCTCCATCGACGGCAGGAACTCGTGCAACGGCGGGTCGATCAACCGGATGGTCACCGGCAGTCCGTCCGTCGCGGCCAGCAGCTCGAGGAAGTCGCCACGCTGCAGCGGCTCCAGCTCGGCCAGCGCAGCCTCCCGGTCGGTGTCGTTGTCCGCGAGGATCAACCGCTCGATGGACTCCCGCCGCTCCCCCAGGAACATGTGCTCGGTCCGGCACAGCCCGATCCCCTCGGCCCCGAACCGCCGCGCCCGCGCCGCGTCGTCCGCGGTGTCCGCATTGGTCCGGACGCCGAGCCGCCGTACCTCGTCGGCATGTGTGATCAACCGGTGCACCGACGCGACGAGCTCGTCACCCGCGTCGGGCGCCAGCGTGCCTTCGAAGTACTGCACGACCGGTGACGGGACGACCGGGACCTCGCCGCGGAACACCTCGCCGGTGGTGCCGTCGATCGAGATCAGCTCGCCCGCCTCGAGGACCGCGCCCTTCACCGTAATGGTGCCCTGGGCAACGTTCACGTCGAGCTCCTCGGCGCCGCAGACACAGGTCTTGCCCATGCCGCGCGCGACCACCGCCGCGTGCGAGGTCTTGCCGCCGCGGCTGGTCAGGATGCCCTGTGCCGCGATCATGCCGTGCAGGTCGTCCGGGTTCGTCTCCTTGCGGACCAGGATCACCTTCTCGCCCCGCTCGGCGGCCTCGACCGCGGCAGCCGACGTGAACACGACCTTGCCCGACGCCGCACCCGGCGACGCGCCGATCGCCTTGGTGATCAGGTCCTTCGAGGCGTCCGCGTCGAAGCGCGGGAACATCAGCTGCGCGAGCTGCGCACCCTTCACCCGCTTGAGCGCCTCGTCGGTGTCGATCACGCCTTCGTCGATCAAGCTGGTCGCGATCCGGAACGCCGCCGCCGCGGTCCGTTTGCCGACCCGGGTCTGCAGCATCCACAGCTTGCCGCGCTCGACCGTGAACTCGATGTCGCACAGGTCGCGGTAATGCCCTTCGAGCGCGGCCATGATCCGCATCAGATCGTCGTACGACGTCTTGTCGATCTGCTCGAGGTCGGCCAGCGGGACCGTGTTGCGGATGCCCGCGACGACGTCCTCGCCTTGCGCGTTCTGGAGGTAGTCGCCGTACACGCCGGGCTGGCCGGTCGACGGGTCACGGGTGAACGCGACACCGGTGCCGGAGTCCATGCCGAGGTTGCCGAACACCATCGAGCAGATGTTGACCGCCGTACCGAGGTCGGCCGGGATCCGCTCCTGGCGACGGTAGAGGACCGCGCGATCGGCGTTCCAGGACCGGAACACGGCCTCGGTCGCGAGGTCCATCTGGGTCCGCGGGTCCTGCGGGAACTCGCGACCCGTGTGGTCGTGCACGGCCTGCTTGAACGTCGCGACGAGACCCTTCAGATCGTCCGCGTCCAGGTCCAGGTCGTTGCGGGTGCCCTTGGCCTGCTTGGCGTTCTCGATCGCGTCCTCGAACACGTCACCGTCCATGCCGAGCACGGTCTTGCCGAACATCTGGATCAGCCGGCGGTACGCGTCCCAGGCGAACCTTGGGTTGCCGGAATGGTGCGCGAGCCCGTTCACCGAGTCGTCGTTGAGGCCGACGTTCAGCACCGTCTCCATCATCCCGGGCATCGACACGGCAGCCCCTGAACGCACCGAGACGAGCAGCGGATCGTCGGCCTGACCGAGCTTCTTACCCATCTTCTGCTGCAACAACGCGACATGATGATCGATCTCGTCGGCGAGGTCCGTCGGCACCGCCCCGGTCTCCAGGTACGCGCGGCAGGCGTCGGCGGTAATCGTGAAGCCGGGCGGAACCGGCAGCCCGAGGTTGGTCATCTCGGCCAGGTTCGCCCCCTTCCCGCCGAGGAGCTGCTTCATGTCCTTGTTGCCTTCGGTGAAGTCGTAGACGAGTTTCGGCACGGTCACTCCCTGGGTTTCAGGTGCGGCTGTCTTGCACGCGGGACGGTGACCCGCTGGCCCATCGACTTCGGCGGCGGGGGCGTGTTTTCAGAGTAAGCCCAAAAACCAGTCCAGTTGAACACTGGTCTCACCATGCCGACGTGACCCTGCCCACAGGTCGAAGGCCGGAAAACCCTTCCCCCATTGACAACGCGAGACAATCGCCGCATCCGACGACAATTCGCAAGCCACCCACTTCACGACGTTCCTGTCGGGTTTTCGACAGTTCCCTAGCCACCCCGACGGCGCCGCGGCAACCCACCACAACCAGCACCGATCCGCCACTTCGGGCGGCACGCCGACTCCGCATTTGGCGGCTCCCTCAACAAGCCAGCAGCAGACACCCACCTACGCCCTCCAGCGGCTTCTCCCACGAGGGGATAACCCGTCGTGGTGGGGGGTGGGGGGGGGGGGGGAGGGGACGAGGAACACCCCCCCAACCCCCACAACCCCCCCCCCGCCCACACCACCCCCCCCCAACGCCGA
>NZ_JBSHBJ010000010.1:247415-254166 GCF_053611945.1 Kribbella sp. NPDC054772
CACTCCCGGGGTTTCCCACCTTGGGTTAAACCCGGTTGTTTGGGGTGTTCTCGGTTTTCACCCACCCCAACACCCCCAACACGAACCCACATCCCCCGCGCTCGGGCCCGAATCCGCCGTACGCCGGCAGGAACAAGCACACCGCACGCACAGCAAGCCCCAGCAGACGCGCGTTCGGCGAGAACGTGGAGTCGGTGGGCACCGCGGGGGCTGAGACAGGAAGTGGTGGGTGCGGACCTGTTATTACCTGTCCCAAGTCCCGGGTGCAGGTCTCAACCCCCGGGTGTCGGGGCGTGGTTAGAGTCTTGGGGGTGCGGATTGTTTCGTTGTTGCCTTCTGCGACTGAGGTTTGTTTTGCGTTGGGGGCTGGGGAGGACCTGGTGGGGGTCACGTTCGAGTGTGACTATCCGGCGACGGCGCGTACGCGGCGGATCGTTTCGGGTACGGCGTTGCCTGCGGGGCTGACACCGGGTGAGATCGACGCCGTCGTACGTCGGAAGGTTGCGGCTGGGGAGGATCTCTACCACCTGGACGCGGGGGTGCTCGATCCCGAGGTGGTGATCACGCAGGATCTGTGCGCGGTGTGTGCGATCGATGTGGCGGATGTCGGGGAGGCGCTCGCGTACCTCGGGTGTCGGGCGGAGGTGGTGAGTACCGACCCGCACACTCTGGATGAGGTGCTGGAGTCGATCGCGACGATCGGGAAGGCGATCGGCCGAGACGCGACGGGGTTGGTGGCGAACCTCAGGACGCGACTGGACGCTCACCGAGCCAACTCGATCGGCGGCCACGCGGAGACAGCCAGCGGGCACGCGCAGGCAGCCCGCGGGGCGGAGGGTGGCGACGAGCCGGTGCGGGTTGGGTTGCTTGAGTGGACTGAGCCGCCGTTTGCTCCGGGGCATTGGTTGCCGGAGATGGTGGCGTTGGCGGGTGGGGTCGACGTGCTGGGGCGGGCGGGCCAGCGGTCGGTGGCGATCTCGTGGGAGATGGTGCGGGAGGCGCGGCCTGACGTGATTGTGGCGGCGCCGTGTGGGTTCGACCTCGAGGGTGCGGCTCGCCTGACCGAGGGAGTACTGCACGAGTTGCCGCCGGGTATTCCGGTGTGGGCGGTCGACGCGAACGGGTACTTCGCGCGGCCGGGGCCTCGCCTGGTGGATGGCGTCGACGTACTAGCTGCCATCCTCCGTGACGAGGCCCCGGAACACGCGATCAAGGTGCGTTAGAGCTTGCGGCGGGTTCTCAGGTAGTCGCCCACTACTGCGGCGCCCAGGCCGTCGGCGTCAGGGGCGAGGACTCGGCCGCTGCTGCGGCGGGCCAAGAGGTCAACGAACGCGTTGAGGCGTGGGTCGCCGCCCAGCCGGAAGACGGTCAGCGAGGCTCCGAGTTTGGCGAGTCGGTCCACTTCGAAGATCGTCTTGCGGAGAGTGGCCGGCTCGGGTGGGTAGGAGAACTCGGCGGTGCCGTCGGGCTCCAGGTGTGCGGTCGGTTCGCCGTCGGTCACCATCAGGACGACCGGCTGGGCGTCCGGGTGGCGACGGAGGTGGCGGCCGGCGAGGAGCAGGGCGTGGTGCGCATTGGTGCCCTGTTCCCAAGTGCCTTCCATGCCGATCAGCTGCGGTAGCTCGACAACTCCGGCGTACCGGCCGAAGGTGATGAGCTGGAGGGCGTCGTTGCGGTAGCGGGTCGAGATGAGTTGGTGCAGCGCGAGCGCCGTCCGTTTCATCGGCAGCCACCGGCCCTCTTGGACCATCGACCAGGAGGTGTCGACCAGCAACGCCACGGCGGCCCGTGCCCGGTGCTCGGTCTCGGCGATCTCCACGTCCGCGACGTCGAGCCGTACGCCACCACCGCCGCGATGAGCAGTCCGCAGTACGGCGTTGCGCACCGTCCGCGGCACGTCCCACGGCTGGGTGTCACCGAACTCCCACCGACGCGAGGAGCCACTCAACTCACCCGCTGCACCCGCGTTCGCCGCATCGCGCTCACCGGAACCACGGGCGGTCCGCAGTACGTCGGCCAACGCGGTCTGACCGAGTTGACGCAAGGCCTTCGGAGACAACTGCAGCGAGCCGTCGGGCGCCCGCTCGATCAACCCCTGATCGCGTAGCTGCCGCTCGAGTTCACTCAACCGGCGCGCATCGACCGTTGCCTCGTCACCCAATTGCCGCGTGAGAGCGTCGAGATCGATGTCCTCCAGTCGTGCACCCGGATAAGACTGCGCCAACTGCTCGGCGAGTGCGTCGAGCTCCGCGAGATCGGACATCGCCCGCGCGCCGTCGGCGAGACCGAGCGGATCGTCACCACTCATCTGCTCCGACCCGGACCAGTCCTCCCCCGGCCGCAGCCCTTGCAGCTGGGCATCCAGCTGCGCCAACTGCTGCGCGAGTTGCGGACTGCCGAACGCCTGCTGCGACAACTCCATCAGCTCGGCCCGTTGCTCGGGCGTCATCGAGTTGAGCATCCGTTGTGCCGCGGCCGCCCGCTGCGCAAGTACGTCGATCAGCTCGTCGACGTTCTGTGGATTCTCCGGGAAGAACTCCCCGTGCGCGGCCATGAACTCGTCGAACATCTGCGGTACGTCGGGACGCCCTTGCGCATGCGCCGCGAGCAACGCGTTGAGGTCGGTGAGCATCTCGTTGATCCGCTCGATGTCCTCAGGCGTGGTCTGCTGCAACGCCTCCTTCATGCCCTCGAACCGGGACCCGAGCAGCTCGCGCCCGAGCAGCTCACGGATCTCCTCGTACTTCGCCCGCGCTTCCGACGACTCCCATTGGTAGTTGGCGAGCTCGCGCACCGCGGCCGCCGTACCGGACGGGAGCGCGTCGAGCTCGGCCTCCTTGAAGCGAGCGTCGTCGGACGGGTTCGGGAACAGCTCGCGGCGCTCGGCCGCCAGTGCCTCGTCGAGCAGCCGCTGGACGTCCTGCAACGTGCCGTCGAGGTTGTGCCGCCGCTGGATCTCGCGGCGACGCTCCCACAGCCGGCGGGTCAGGTCGTCCAGGCCCTGGGTGTTCCGCGTGCCGCGCCGGAGCATCTCCTCCAGCGCGGACCGCGGTGACGACCCGTTCATCACGTCCCGGCCGATCTCGTCCAGCGCGTCCCGCAGATCGACCGGCGGCTTCAACGGATCGGGCCCGTCATGCCACGGCCCGTAGGACCAGCCTTCCGGAATCGAGCTCATGTCAGGCTCCGTAGACCGTTGTGTCTTCGTCAGCGTCCTTGGCGACGCGTTTCGAGAGATAGAGCATCTCGAGGGCGAGCTCGATGGCGGCGGCGATCCGGCCGGACGAGTCGTTCGGCTCTACCCCGGCCCGGGCGGCGACGTCGTGCAGCACCGGCAGCTCGGGCAGCGCGGCCAGTACCTCGCGGCCGGGCACCCGCTCACCGGTGGTCACAAGGTTGCCGTCAGCAACAGCGTGGGCCAGCGGGCTGAGGTCCAGACCGGCGAACCATTCGCGCGCCGTGTCGGCCACCGACCGACGCAGCAGGTACTCGAGCAGTTCGATCTCGCGTCCCTCTTCACCGGGCTCGAACTCGAGCTTGCCGCGCAGTACGGCGGGCACCGCCTCGAGGTCGACCGGTCGCGCAACGGCCGGCTCCTCGCCGGTGATCGCGGACCGGCGCAGCGCGGCGGCGGCGATCGTCTCGGCCGCGGCGACCGCGAACCGCGCGGAGACGCCGGACCGCTGGTCGATCGACGTCGACTCGCGCAGGTGCCGGACGAACCGGGCCAGCACCTCCAGCAGCGGCTCGCCGACCTCGGCGGTGAACTCGGCCTCCTGCCGGATCACGTCCACCTCCGCGTCGATGTCGAGCGGGTAGTGGGTGCGGACCTCGGCGCCGAAGCGGTCCTTCAGCGGGGTGATGATCCGGCCGCGGTTGGTGTAGTCCTCGGGGTTGGCCGTTGCCACCAGCAACACGTCGAGCGGCAGCCGCAGCGTGTACCCGCGGACCTGGATGTCGCGCTCCTCCATCACGTTCAGCAACGCGACCTGGATGCGCTCGGCGAGGTCCGGCAGTTCGTTGATCGCGACGATACCGCGGTGCGAGCGCGGGACCAGTCCGAAGTGGATGGTCTCGGGGTCGCCGAGACTGCGGCCCTCGGCGACCTTCACCGGGTCGACGTCGCCGATCAGGTCACCGACCGAGGTGTCGGGGGTGGCGAGCTTCTCGGCGTACCGCAAGGAGCGGTGCAACCAGGCGACCGGCAGGTCGTCGCCGAGCTCGGCGGCGCGGCGGCGCGAGGCCGGCGTGATCGGGTCGAGCGGGTGCTCGGGCAGTTCGGCGCCCTCGATCACCGGGGTCCACTCGTCGAGCAGCCCGACCAGGGTGCGCAGCAGCCGGGTCTTGCCCTGACCACGCTCACCGAGCAGTACGACGTCGTGTCCCGCGAGCAGGGCACGCTCTAGTTGCGGAATCACCGTCCGGGTGAATCCGACGATGCCCGGCCACGGGTCGCGCCCGGCGCGGAGCTCTTTCAGCAGGTTGTCACGGATTTCGGCCTTGATCGACCGGGGAAGGTATCCGGCGGCCCGGAGGTCACCAGCTTTACGAGGAAGTTCAGCAGGTGCACTAGTCACAGGTGCGACGTTAGCTCGGTCACCCCAACCAGCACCTCCCATATCTCAGATTTACCGCTTGGGGGTGAACCGTCCCGAGGTGAACAGGTGGTTCGGCCGGAAGGTCAACGGCACCCAGGGATGCTCTGGGGAATACCGGGTGACGAAATGGTCGCCGTCCGCGGGTTCGGTCGGCCGCAGCTCGGACTCGTGCTCCGGTTCCTCGGCGAACGCCAGCCGGTCTCCGGTCGCCTGCTCCAGCAGCACCAGGCGGTCGTCCCGGCGCACGACGTCGAGCCGGACGCTCGTCCGTTCGTAGCGTCCGACGTGGCGGTCGTCGATCGGTACGTCGATCGGCTGCGGCGGCGCCGGGTGGCTGACACCCACATAGTGCTGGAAGACCTCGCTGGCCAGCGGCTCGAACAGGCGGGTGCCATTGCCGGAGTTCGTCAGCAGGCACATGATCAACCGGGCTTCGGTGTCGACGCGGAGGAAGGCGAGCTGCGAGATCGTCGAGCCGTCGTGGCCGAAGATGCGGCGGCCGTCCCAGTCGTAGATCCGCCAGGTCAGGCCCAGGTCGACGAACCCGCCGATCCCACCGGCGGACGGGACCTGCGGCTCCTGCATCGCGGCGTACCGGTCGTCGGACAGGTGCATCCGGGCGAACGTGAGGAGGTCGCCGGCACTCGCCGTGATCGTCCCGGCGGGGCCGATGCTGCGCGGTAGTTGCCAGGTCTTCACCGGCGCACCGTCGGCGGCGACGTGACCGCGTGCCGCGCGGAACAGGATCGCTTCCTCGGGCAGCGTGACGGTGTGGGTGAGCTCGAGCGGTTCGAGCAGGCGGGCTTTCAGGGACTCGTCCCACGTCCGGCCGTCGAGTACTTCGATCAGCCGGCCGAGCAGGACGAATCCAGCGTTGCAGTACGAGTACGCCGTCCCCGGCGCGAACAACTGGTCGACGCCGGCGAGCAGAGCGACGTACCGCTGCAGGCAGTCGTCGCCGCGGCCGGTGTCGGCGAACAGGTCGCCGTCGATCCCGCTGGTGTGCGTGAGCAGCTGACGGACCGTGATCCGGTCGTCGACAGGTGCCTCAGGCAACAGTTTGACCACCGGGTCGTCGAGCCGCAGCCGGCCCTCGGCGGCGAGCTGGACGATCATCGTCGCCGTCCACGGTTTGCTGATCGAGCCGATCTGGAACAGCGAGTCGGCGGTCGCCTCGACACCGGTCGCCGTGTTCAGGACGCCGTACGGCGTGATCGTCGTCGCGCCGTCGTGCCAGACGCCGAGCACCGCCCCGGTGACCTCGGCGGCCACCGCCAACTCGTTCAACCGCGCAGACCAGTCAGGCATGCGCCAAACCTACTTCGTGAACCCCTCCAGCTGGACCCGGATGTCCTGCCAGGCGGCGGCTTCGTCGAGTCCCTGGTCGAGCAGGATCTTCGTCGCGATGCCGGCCGAGTCGCGGAAGAACGCCAGCAGGAGGTGTTCGGTGCCGACATAGTTGTGGCCGAGCGTGACGGCTTCGCCGACGGCTCCTTGCAGAACGTGCGCGGCGCGGCGGGTGTACGGCGGGTTCTCGGCGTCGAGGCCCTTCGGCGCGGCCTCCGCGGCAGCGGGACTTTCGGCGGCGGGGCTCTCGGCGGCCGGGCTCTCGGCGGCGGGGCTTTCGGCGTTGACGGCTTGGAGGACCGTGGCTTCGGTGATGCCGTGCTGGACCAGCACCTTCGTGGCGACGCTGTCGGGCTGCTTGTACAGCGCGAGCAGGAGGTGCTCGGTGCCGACGAAGTTGTGGTTGCGATCGCGGGCGATGTCGGCCGCGGCCTGAACGACCGCGCGGGCGCGCTGCGTGTAGCGCTCGAACGCCGGGCGAGCCGTCCACGAGTCGGCGAAGCGCTTGTGGGCGGCCTGCTTGCTGACGCCGAGGACGGCGCTGATCTCGACCCACGACTTCCCCGCGCCGCGGGCCCGGTCGACGAAGAACCCGAGGGCCGCGTCACCGGTGCTGGTCAGTTCGCTGATCGTCACCGCGGCGGTGGCGAGCTGCTCCAGCTCGTCGTCGCTGCCGGTGTCGGTCTTGATCGTGGTGATGAGCTGCTGCAGATCCGGTCCGGGAGTCATGCGTCAACCGTAGGTTGACGATCTGGCGGCGTCAACCCTAGGTTGACAGAGTCGGTGTTGTGCCGAAGAACGGGTAG
>NZ_JBSHBJ010000011.1:0-205595 GCF_053611945.1 Kribbella sp. NPDC054772
GGAGACCGCTCGCGGGGGTCGGCGAGGGCCGCTCTCGGATGGACCACTCTAGACATGCATAAACCCCCCCAAGCCCCTGCCCGCGCGTGCGGGGTGGCTGGCGCCGCCCCGGGGTTCGGGGCCGCCCCCCGCTCCGGCACAGCTCTGAGAAGTCGTTTTCATCTCCCTGAAGAAAAGGACAGCGTGATGCTCGATCCCGTCGTCGACAAAGGTCAGCTCACCGAGACTGACCGCTTCATCTTCGAGTCGTGGGGGTATTTCCTGATCCCCAATGTCTTGACCAAACAAGAGGCTGCCGAGGCGTACGACGTTTCGCAGCGACTGCACCAGAGCCGCGACCGCGAGTTCGGGCAGATCGGCCGTACCTACGAAAGCGAGCCGGTTCTCGAGCGGCTGATCGATCACCCGGACGTCCTGCCGAAGGTGCAGGGTCTGCTCGGCGACCGGTTCGTGCTGCAGGCCGGCTGGAACACGATGCAGCCGGCGCACGGCGGGAACGGCGGTTGGCACCAGGACGGATCGTCCGCCTTCGACTTCAAGGAGCTGGGATACCCGGTCCCGCTGCTGCAGCTCCGCGTCTCGTACCTGCTCACCGACCAGACCGTTCCCGGTATGGGCAACATGGAACTGATTCCCGGCAGCCACCGCTCGCGAGTCGCTTTACCTGATGAGATCCGTCAGTCCAAAGGCGACATTTCGATCGGCCACGTCGTGTGCGCCGAGGCCGGGTCTGCGCTGGTGTTCCACAACGGCGTCTGGCATCGCACCTTCCGCCACGACGGCGATTACGACCGCTACACAACTCACTACGTCTACAGCCCGCCGTGGGTCCGGGCCGCCGACCGTCTCAACAACGACCCCGAGTTCCTCGAGCGCACCACGCCTCTGCGGCGCGCACTGATGGGGGAGTTCGCTCGCCCGGACGCGCCCTTCGGTGCCAACTACGACCCGCTGCCCATCTGACCGACTCCCGGGGTGCCGTCGCTGGGCGGCACCTCGGGACCAGTACTACGTGCCTTGCGCGGTGATGGCGGTGACGGTCGCCAGCGCACGCTCGCGCAGCTCGGGATCTTCCTCCGCCAACTGGCGCAACGCGGGCAGGTACGCGGGGTAGCTGCTGTAAGCAACAGCCCAGAGCGCGTGATCCCGGACTGACGGATCCGCATGCGCGAGCGCGCCGCTGATCCGGCTCGCGATCTCGGCGGTGTACTCGTCCGGCGCGCCGGCTCCGAGCCTCAGGACGGCCGTCGCCAGTTCCTTGGGGTTGTCCGCCGCGTCGAACTCTTCAACCAGCTCGTCCAGTCCCCAGACGTACTCCGTCTCGTCGAGCGTCTCGAGGAGCGCCTCCAACACCCGACTCGCCGGCGACTGCAGTACGACGTACCTGAAGCCGGACACCTGGTCCTCGAGGTAATGCAGGGTGGTCCCGTCCGCGCCGGTCCAGGTCGCGCTGTAACCGACGCCGCGATCCGGATCAGGCAGTTGCTCTCCGACAAAGTCCCACCGGAACGCCGCCGCAAGCGCCAGTACCTCCCGGCTCGACGCCGACTCCTTCAACACAACCCTGCGACTCTGCTGCACCCCCAGGACCCTAACCCGCGAACGGTCCGTCAGCGCCTCGCGCTTCAGAGCGCTGGGACGGGGGCGTGCCAGCCGCGGGTGCGGGCGAGCAATCGCCAGACGATGGCGACGGAGGCGGCGACCGTGGCGACGGCGGCGGACGGTAGGCCGAGTTCGTGACCAACGACGGCGAGGGCCGCGCCGGCCGCGGCCGGGATCGCGTAGAGCTCGCCCGGACCGAAGACCGCGGGGACACGCAGCGCGACGACATCGCGGAGGACTCCGCCGCCGACCGCGGTCACGATGCCGAGCGCGATGGCAGGCAGGGGACCGAGCCCGTACTCCAGTGCCTTGAGCGCCCCGGCGACGCAGAACAGGCCCAGCCCGAAGGCATCGCCCCGATCAGTACGTCGCGGATCCAGCCGCCACCCAGTGCGGTCAGCGAGGCCAGCGCCACCAGGCCGACGATGTCCAGCCTCCGACGTACGGCGAGCAACGCACCGGAGATCGCGAACACGAGCACCCCGGCCAGATCCAGAACCAGCAACAACGACGCCATCCGGCCAGCCTGCATCCCACGCCAACCACCGATCCGCCCCGCCCACATCGTGAGCGGGAATCCGCGACCCACAGCAGGAATCTGCGATGTGGTGCCGCGCGACGCATCAACCGCGGGGTCCTGCCGCCTCGTCTGAGTTCGGCGGTATGGATCGGCTGGGTGGGGGCACCGGGATGGTGTTGATCGTGCGCAACGCGCGAAGGGAGAGGCCAATGAATGTGAAGCGTAAGGCGAAGCATGCTGCTGAGGCGGCGAAGGGCGGGGTCAAGAAGGTGACCGGCGAGGCGACCGGCAACCGGGACCTCGAGGCCAAGGGCCGGACGGAGCAGACGAAGGCCGACCTGAAGCAGGCCGGCGAGAAGGCGAAGGACGCCGTCAAGGAATAGCGACGGCGGTTCACATCGGCGGGTGCGGCAATTCTGCCGCACCCGCCGACGCGTTTGCGGGGCTGCCGATTGTTTGAATCGATCGCTTGGCTGAACCGACGCGTAAAGCGACCGCCGATAGCCCGAAAGTAGTGCCGTTTCATGCGGTTGGCGCCGGGTACCGCGTTGGGAAGTCAATGTTCGGCTCGGGGAGAAAACGTCAGGAGGCTTTCGTGGGCATCGGTACGTCGGTATTTCTGATCGCTGACCGGGCGCCCGACATCAACGAATGAGTTGATTCTGGAGTGACCATGCCAACTACGCGTACACCGCCCGAGCCCCGCGAGCTTCTGCTGGACGCATTGCTCGACAAGGTGGCCGAGGATCGTTTTCCGTCGATCTCGATGCTCGACCTGATCGAGTCCATGCTCCGGCCGGACGAGGTCGGGGTCTATGTGCAGCTGCTGCTGCACAAGGTCCGGGACGAGACCTATCCGAGCCTGACGATTCTGCGTCGGATCAACGCCCTGACGCAATGACCTGACTCGCGCGACACCATTCTTGGAGATCACTCGAGGATGGCGTAATTACTTCCGTAGGAGAATTCATGAACACCAGCACAAAGGTGGCGGCGGCGATTGCCAGCGGCTACCTTCTCGGCCGCACCAAGAAACTCAAATTGGCGATCACCGTCGGCGGACTGCTGGCCGGGAAACGCATCGCCACCGACCCGCGGGCGATCGTGCAACAACTCGCGACGGTGGTCGAGCAGAACCCCGAGCTGGCCAAGTTGTCCGACCAGGTGCGTGGCAAGCTGGCTACCGCCGGGCGCGAGGCCGCCGTCGCGGCCGCCAGCAACCGGCTGAACCGGGTCAGCGACTCGATCCGGGACCGTACCGACCGGATGCTGTCTCCTGCGAACTTGGACAGCAGCTCCGACGACGACGGCGACGACGGCGACGACGGCGACGACGGCGAGGACGGCGAGGCCGAGGAGCGCCCGCGGCGGCGTCGTCTGCACGGGCGTCGTGGCGGCCGATCGAACGGTCAGGCGGAGAGCCAGGACAGCGAGGACAGCGGCGACGAGGCTGGCGACGAGGCTGAGGACGACTCGTCGAGTGACGGTTCCCGTCGCTCGCGGCGTACCGGCTCGGGCGGCCGGGAGACGGCCGCGAACGGACGCGAGTCCGCGCGCAATGGGCGGGACTCCGGACGCAACGGGCGGGGCTCCGCGCGGAGCGGGCGTGAGTCCTCGCGCGCGAACGGTGGCTCGCGATCGCGCCGGGCCTCGAACTCGGGCAGCGAGTCGGGCTCGGACGGCGAGTCCGGCTCCGGCGCTCGGAGGTCGACGGCCAAGAAGCCGCCCGCGAAGAAGAGCTCCGCCCCGGCGAAGAAGGCCGCGGCCAAGAAGCCGGCGGCGAAGAAGAGCGCTGCCAAGACGTCGGCGCCGCCGCGCAAGACCGCTGCGAAGAAGACCGCCAAGAAGACGACTGCGAAGAAGACCGCGGCGAAGAAGAGCACCAGCAGGTCTTCGACCCGGGGACGTGGGTGATCGACGATGGCTGACCGATCGCGTACCGAGGTACCGAGCATGCTCCAGACGATTCTCGACGAGCTTCCGCTCGACCGCCTGAAGGAGGAGTTGCAGGACGCGCTCTCCGCGGTCGCTGAGCACGGCGTCGAAGTCGCCGGCGACAAGATCTCCGACTTGACCGAGCGGCTGACCGATGTGGCGCAGAACGGTGGCGTCGCGGGGAAGGTACTGGCCGAAGGCGGAAAGGCTGCGGCAACCGGCGGATCGCCCCTGCTCGGCGCGTTGAAGGGCGGCGTGCTGGGCGCGAAGGACAAGGCGGTCGAGGCGTTGGGCGGCGGCTCCGGCGGTGGGTCCGGGGGCGGTGGCAAGCAGAACCCGCTCAAGGCGACGACCATCATCGAGTCGATCGACGTCGGCGTACCGATCGATGTCGTCTACAACCAGTGGACGCAGTTCCAGGACTTCTCCGGCTTCATGAAGAAGGTGGAGCGAGTCGAGCAGAAGTCCGACAAGACGCTGGACTTCAAGGCGAAGATCGTGTGGTCGCACCGGACCTGGGAAGCGTCCATCCTCGAGCAGGTGCCGGAGGACAAGATCGTCTGGCGCTCGAAGGGCCAGAAGGGGCACGTCGACGGCGCGGTGACGTTCCACGAGCTGGCGCCGAACCTGACGCGCGTCCTGGTCGTTCTCGAGTACTACCCGCAAGGGCTGTTCGAGCGGGTCGGCAACATCTGGCGCGCCCAGGGCCGCCGGGCCCGCGTCGAGCTGAAGCACTTCCAGCGGCACGTGATGGTCCACGTGATCCAGCACCCCGAGGAACTCGAGGGCTGGCACGGGACGATCCATGATGGCGAGCTCGAGGAGGGCAGCGAGGAAGAGTACGACGACGAGTACGAGGACGAGGACACCCACGACGGTGAGGAGTCCGAGGACTACGGCGACGAGGACGAAGAGCCCGCCGACGAGGACGAAGAGCCCGCCGACGAAGCCGAGTCCGATGAAGACGAGTACGACGACGCCGAGGACGAGTACGACGAGGACGAGGACACCGACGAAGGTGACCAGCCCGACGACGAGTACGCGGACGACGAGGACGAGGAAGCCGACGAGGACGAGGAAGCCGACGAGGACGAGGAAGCCGACGAGGACGAAGAGCCCGCCGACGACGAGGAGTACGACGACGCCGACGAGTACGACGACGAGTACGAGGACGAAGACGAAGAGGAACTGCCCGAGGACGAGGGCGAGGACGAGTACGACGAGCCCACCCGGCTGCACCGCCGGGCCAGCTGACCGAGCGATCTGAAAGGTGGATCCATGACCGTCGCAACCACAAGTGCCCGTAGCTCTGGTGGCTATCTGCAACGGCCCGCACCGAGCGGTCTGGCGGACGTCATCGACAGCATCCTCGACAAGGGTCTGGTGATCGACGCCTACATCCGGGTCTCCCTGGTCGGCATCGAACTCCTCACCATCGACGCCCGGATCGTCGTCGCGAGCGTGGACACGTACCTGCGATTCGCGGAGGCGACGAACCGGCTGGATCTCGAGGCGAAGAGCAAGGACCTGCCGGAGGTGATCGAGGAGATGAGCGAAGGCGGCGCACAGGGGAAGACGCGTGGGCTCCTCTCCGGAGCGAAAGAAGCACTGCTCGGCTCCGACGACGATGACGACTCCGGCGGCCGGGACGGCGAGGACGAGGACCAGTACGAGGAAGAGCGGCCACGCCGGCGCCCCGCGAAGAAGGCGCCGGCTCGTCGGCGAAGGAGTGACCGGTGACGACGACGCCCAATGACCTCGACCAGGCGTGCTATCTGTACGGCATCGTGGCAGGGGATACCGTCCTACCGACGGATCTGCTCGGCGTCGCCGAGCAGGCCGTCGGGCTGGTCCGGTACGGCGAGGTTGCCGCCGTGGTGAGTTCGCTCGGGAGCGATCACTCGGTGGCCGGTCGTGCCGAACTGATGGCGCACAGCCGGGTGGTCGACGAGGTCGCTGCCCAGGGTCCGGTCGTGCCGATTCGCTTCGGTGCCGTGCTGAAGAACCGGCACGCGGTCGAGAGCGAGCTGCTCGCGCCGGGGTGCGATCGCTTCGCGGTCATGCTGGGCGAACTGTCGGGGCGCTCGCAGTTCGTCGTGCGCGCTCGGTACGACGAGGAGCGGGTCCTGGCCGAGATCGTGACAGAGAATCCGGAGATCGCCCGGCTCCGTAGCGCCTCGCGCGAGCGGCCGGAGCACTCCTCGTACAGCGAGAACCTGCGACTGGGTGAGCTGGTTTCCCGTGCTCTGGAGGTGAAGAGCGCCGAGGACGAGGAAGCGCTACTGACCCGGATCGAACGCTACGCCGCTGCTGCCAACCTCCGGGCCCCCGGTGGATCGGGCCGTGTGCTCGACGTCGCGCTGTTGATCGAGGACAGCCGGCGTGACGAGTTCGAGAGCGCGATGGAAGCGCTGGCCACCGTTGTCGCCGGCCGGATCGAGCTGACGCTCGTCGGACCGACGGCGCCGTACGACTTCGTGGAAGAAGAGCAGTCATGGGCTTGATGACGAGTCTCCTGACCCTGCCGCTGGTCCCGGTGCGCGCGACCGTTGCGATCGCGGAACAGATCCGCCGGCAGGCCGAGAGCGAGTACTACGATCCGGCGCGCATCCGCGAGCAGCTCGAGCAGATCGACGTACTCCGGCGGAACGGCGAGATCGACGAGGAAGCAGCTACCGCGCTCGAGGACGAGCTGCTCAACCGACTGCTGGTCCACAACGCCCAGCAGCGTGGGGAGTTCTGATGGCAACGCCACGCAAGACCAGTCCGCCACGACGTACGGCGGCGAACGGGTCCGAACGAAGTACGACGGACAAGGCGCCCCGCGCGTCGCAGGACAGGAAACGCACGGGGCGGCATTCGCTGCGCACTGTGGCGGTGTCGGCCGCGGCGGAGCTCGCGCAGCTGAGCGGGCAGGTGCCCGAAGGCATTGTCGCGGTGGAAAAACGGGACGACGGCTGGTGCGTGCAGGTCGAGGTGGTCGAGTCGCACCGGATCCCGGAGACAACAGACATTCTCGCGGTCTACGAGGTGAATGTGGACGACGGCGGCCAGGTGGTCAGCTATCGGCGCATGAATCGGTACGTCCGCGGGCGCATCGAGGACTGAGGGAGGCGCTATGACCGAACCGACGCTGTCCGCCCGCCGGCCGGCCATGGACCGCTACGGTCAGCCGCCCACGAGCTCGCGGCCGGACGGACTCGCCGACATCCTCGAGCGGGTCCTCGACAAAGGCATCGTGATCGCCGGCGACATCCAGGTGAACCTGCTCGACATCGAGTTGCTGACGATCAAGATTCGCCTGCTCGTCGTCTCGGCCGACAAGGCCATGGAGATGGGGATCGACTGGTGGACCCGGGATCCGATGCTGTCGGCCGGCGCGCGGGACCTGGCGGACGAGAACCGCGAGCTGCGGCAGCGGGTCGAGGAGTTGGAGGGTGACGGTGACTGACCGAGCGACCTACGTTTATGCCGTCGGCCGGCATCTCGACGAGCAGCTGATCGCGGACCTCGAAGGTGTCGGTGGTGGCCCGGTGCGGGCGATCGTGCATCGCGATCTGACGGTGCTCGTGAGCACGGTCCGGCTGGCCGAGTTCGGCGAGTCGGCGCTGCGCAGGAACCTCGAGAATCTCGACTGGGTGGAGCGAACGGCACGGCGGCACGACGAGATCGTTCGGCGGTCGGCCGCGTCCACGACAGCTCTCGCGCCGTTCCGGCTGGTCACGATCTACCGGTCGGACGCTGCAGTCTGCGACCGGATCGAGGAGCTGTACGACGACCTCGTGGTCGCGCTCGAGCGGATCGACCGGCGCGGCGAGTGGAGCGTGAAGGTCTACGACCGTCCGGTCTCGACGCCCGCATCGCCAACCGCGAGGTCGGACTCGGTGGGCGCGGGCGTTGCATACCTGGAGCGGCGCCGTACCCAGATCCAGCAGCAGCGCGAGGCGGCAGCAGACAAGGCCGTGGTCGCCGACCAGTTGTTCTGGGACCTCGTGCCGGTCGCTGCGGCGACCCGTCGGCTCGCGCCACAGGACCGACGACTGACCGGGCGGTCGGCGGCGATGATCACGAACGCGACGTTCCTCGTCGACGATCAGCGTCGTACGGAGTTCCTCGATCTGGTCGACGTACTGCGGACCAGGTACCCGTCGCTCGACATCGAGGTGAACGGGCCGTGGCCGCCGTACTCGTTCGCCGCACTGGACACGCCATGACCATGGAGGCCGTGCGGACCGAACCGAGCCTGGTGGACCTGCTCGACCGGCTGCTCGGCAAGGGCGTCGTGATTACCGGTGACGTGGTGATCTCGCTGGCCGACGTCGACCTGGTGCGTATCCAGTTGTCGGCGGTGATCCAGTCGGTACGCGAGGAGATGACGCGAGTATGACGGATCGAGCGTTGCCGCTGCCTGAGCGCATCGAAGCCGACGCCGACACCGTCGAGCGCGAGTTGCTCAAGCTGGTGCTGACGATCGTCGAGTTGGTCCGTCAGGTGATGGAACGCCAAGCGCTGCGGCGGATCGACCAGGGCGACCTGAGCGCGGCACAGACCGAGGCGCTCGGGCTGAGCCTGATGCGCCTGGACGAGGCGATGACGACCCTGCGGGAACGATTCGACCTGAGCCCGGCCGACCTCAACATCGACCTCGGACCGCTCGGGTCGCTGCTAGCCGAATAGCAGGTGAGGGATGGGGCTTTTGACGGGACTGGATGGAGAGGAGTGGAGCATGTCTGATCGGACGATCGGGGAGCAGGCAGGGGACAAGCTGGAGGACAGCGTGCGGCACGCCGTGGCCGGCGCGATGGACCTCGCGGCCCGGGCGGGCGTCGGTTCTGGGAGCCCGGACAGTGGGAAGACCAAGTCCGAGCTGTACGCCGACGCGAAACGCCTTGGAATCAAAGGCAGGTCGAAGATGACCAAGGCCGAACTACTGAAGGCTGTACGCCGGGTCTGACGTGACTGTGGAAGGTGACGTGTACTGGCGTCGCGCGCGCCGACGAGGTGGGTCGGCGCGCACGAGCGCGAGGTGTCCGCCTGGCGGTGTCGGGCAGCGGCACAGACCGATGGCGGCATGTGCACGGCTCAGTGGGGGGTAGAGGTCGCGCGGCCAGGCTCTCTCGATCAACTGCCCGGTGGAGGAGACCGCCAGGCGGGACCATCCCACAGTAGATGCCCTCGCGCGCCCGCCAACCCCATCACCCGAAACCGACCGCTGAGCGGACAAGGCGCTGGATTAATTGCCCGCCGCAAGCAACCCTCCGCCGAGGCGGGAGAAATGCCGCGACCCCCGGGACGGCTGTGTGGGGGGCCAGTCAACCGGGGGTCGCTCGACTGCGTGGTGCCCGATTGTGACGCTTCGTAATCCCGGTGGTCCCTACCTGAGTGTCGGCTGAGTTTCAGAGGGCGCAGTACGGGCGGGCCAGGTCCAGGTCGGCGTCGACTCTGCGGAGGCCGGCGAAGCCCCACGTGTTGATTCCCTCCAGGTCGACCTCCTCACAGAGGCGTACTGCGAGGTCGCGCAGCGAGCGTGCGAGCCGGGCGTACTCGAGGTGGGTCAGGTCGAGACCCTCCGCGCCGTACGCCTGGAGAAAGCGAACGGTGTCGGGCTCGCACAAGGCGGCGAACAGATCGTGCTCACGCGGTGCCAGCATCGTGTGACCCCAGTCGAGCAGGGCTGCGACGCGACCGTCACGGTCGATGAGGACGTTGTGCGGGAACAGGTCGTGATGGCACACGACGTGCGGTACGTCGGTCGCGCGTGCCCGCTCGATCACCGCCTCGAGCCGGTCGACGCAGGCCATGAGTTCGTCGCTGCGATCGCCCAGCCAAGGGTGGTCGCGCCGGTCGCGCAGTGCCTCGATGCACCACTCGTCGACAGCGGTCCGCGGCAGGACGAGGTCTGCGATGTCGTGTACGGCGCGCATCGCCCGAGCAATCGCTTCGGTGTCGTCGCGCGTCGCCTGGCGGCCCTCGACGTACGGGAACAAGGCGTAGCGCCGGCCGAGGTGCTCACCGGTGTACGAGCCGTCGAGCGCCCGCTGCGCAGCCGGGACCGGTACGCCGCGAGCCGCCAACTCACCCGTGAGCGCCAGCGCCGCATCACTGTCCGGCTCCTGACGCCACAACTTCACAAACCAGCGCCCGTCCGTGAACGCATCCGCCTCGAACCCACCCACACGCGCCCGGAACTCGCCCACGTCCACCCCGAACGCATCGCAAACCTGACCAGGCGTCGGCGGTAGCGCTTCACCCCACATGGCCCAGCACACTACCGAGGACCAGCAGAGCCAACGAGCGCTTTTCGAGCTCTGGTGGCTCCGAGCAGACCGGCCAGGGAAACGACCGCGCCGGTGGTGATGAGGGCGGCCATTGGTACGGCGGTGCGGGCGCCGCCGAGGCCGGCGATCGGCGCGATGGTCCCTGCCGCGACCCATTGAACGAAGCCCTGCAGGGCCGAGCCGGTGCCGGGATGATCGGGTACGGTGGCCGACGCGAGCGCGCCGCCGTTCGGGATCATCAGGCCTTGGGCGGTCATGAGGACGAAGAAGCACACGAGCGCGAGGAGCAGCGGCGTACCGAACCACAGGGCGCCGATCAGTAAGGCGATGCCCGCGGCGAGTGCGGCGATCTGCCCGGTCAGGATGAGCTTGCGGGTGGAGACCCGCCCGGCGAGCCGCGCCGCGATCAGCGCTGCGGCTGTCATGCCGCAGGCGTTGACCGCGAAGTCGATGGAGTAGGCGATCGGCGAGAGCCCGTTCATCGTCTGCAGCACGAACGCGGAGGTCGCGACGTACGCGAACAGCGCACCCATCGCGGCGCCGGCGACGACGAGGTAGCCGACATACTCCCGGTTGCCCAGAACGGTGCGACCGGCAACCAAGAAGTTGCGAAGGCCGCCGGCGTGACGGCGCTCGCGCGGGAGTGTTTCAGGTACCGCGAGCACGGTCGCAAACGTCATCGCGACGCCGAGCACCGCAACGAGCCAGAACGAGACCCGCCAGTGCGACAGTTGCAGGATGAGCCCGCCGAGGAGCGGGCCGACGATCGGTGCGAGGCCGCCGACGCCGGCGATGACGTTCAGCACGCGGACGAGCTGAGCGCCCGTAGCCACGTCGACGATCACTGCCCGCCCGATGACCATCGCCCAGCCGCCCGCGAAGCCCTGGACGAACCGGGCGACGGTCATCACCGCGATCGTCGGTGCGAGCGCGCAGACGACCGAGGTCACAGTCATTAGCGCGAGCGCCGCGAGGAGCGGGACGCGCCGGCCGCGCTGGTCCGAGACCGGTCCGCCGATCAGCTGGCCGAGCGCCATCCCGACGAAGAACGTCGTGAGCGTCAGCTGAACCTGCGTCGCGGTGGTGGACAGGTCCCCGGCGACCCGAGGGAACGCAGGGACGTACATGTCGGTGGCCAGGGGAGCGATCGCGGTCAGGAACACCACGGTCGCAACCAGCCCGGCCGTCAGCCGGGCTTGGCGAGGTGACTTCAGCACGGGATCAGACGGTGAGGAGGACCTTGGTGGCGGTTCGCTGGTCCATGGCCTCGTAGCCCTCGGCTGCGCGGTCCAGGGGGAGGACGAGGTCGAAGACCTTGCCGGGGTTGATCTTGCGGTCCCAGATGAGCTGGATCAGTTCGGGCAGGTACTGGCGCACCGGTGCCGGGCCGCCGTGGAGATGGACGCCCGCCATGAACAGCTCGTCACCCGGGATGGCGACATCGTGGGCAACGCCAACGAATCCGACGTGGCCTCCCGGACGGGTGGAACGGATCGCCTGCATCATGGCTTCCTGGGTGCCGACGGCCTCGATGACCGAGTGCGCCCCGAGCCCGCCGGTGAGCTCCTTGACCCGGGCCACACCCTCGTCTCCTCGTTCTTCGACGATGTCGGTGGCGCCGAACTCCGTGGCCAGGGCCTGCCGGTCGGCGTGGCGGCTGAAGGCGATGATCCGCTCGGCGCCGAGCTGCTTCGCGGCCAGGATCCCCAGCAGGCCGACGGCGCCGTCACCGACGACCGCGACGGTCTTGCCCGGGCCGGCCTCGGCGGCCACGGCGGCGAACCAGCCGGTGCCGAGGACGTCGGACGCCGCCAGCAGCGATGGGATCAGGTCTGGGTCGGGCATTGCGGGGGTGGCGACCAGGGTGCCGTCGGCCAGCGGGATGCGGGCCAGTTCGGACTGCGTACCCAGGGTGCCCATCAAGACGCGGTGCACACAGTAGGCCTGGTACCCGGCCTGGCAGATCTCACAGGTGTTGTCGGAGGCCCAGAACGAGCCGACGACGAAGTCACCGACCTTGATGGTGCGCACCTCGTCGCCGATCTCCTCGACGACGCCGACGTACTCGTGTCCCATCACCTGGTGGTCGACGGGCTCGGCGCCGCGGTACGGCCACAGGTCGCTGCCGCAGATGCAGGTCGCCGACACGCGGATGATCGCGTCGGTCGGCTCGATGATCTTCGGGTCCTCGCGGTTCTCGACCTGGACGGTCCCAGGGCCGTGCATGACTACCTGACGCATTGCGTGCTTCTCCTCATGATCGAGACCCGCCGAACGGGGGCCACGCTCCGAGTCAACGCCCCGGCGCGTGGCGGGAGAAGTCACTGTCGATGGGTGTACTGCCAGGGCACCCTTCAGCGTCGGTACGCCGTCATTGGTCGTCTACTGTCGATGGTGTGGACAACCGGCAAGAGGTGCGCGAGTTCCTCACCACTCGGCGCGCCCGCATCACCCCGGATCAGGCCGGTCTCCCGGTCACCGGCGCCCGCCGCGTGCCCGGCCTGCGTCGCAGCGAGGTCGCGACTATCGCCGGGCTGAGCGTCGAGTACTACGCGCGGCTCGAACGCGGGCAGATCGCCGGCGCCTCCACCGGCGTACTCGAGGCGCTCGCCCGAGCACTCCAACTCGACGAGACTGAACGAGCGCACCTGTTCGACCTCGCCCGCGCCGCCGACGGGATACCGACCTCGGGCCGGCCGCGCCGCCGTACGCCGGGCAAGGCGGTCGCGCGGCTCAGCCTGCAATGGGCACTCGACGCGATCAAGGACGGCGTCGCGATCGTCCGCGACCCGCACCAGAACCTTCTCGCCACCAACGCCCTGGGCCGCGCCTTCTACTCACCGGTCATCGGAGACGGCGGCCGGGTCCCGAACCTGGCCCGGTTCCAGTTCCTCGATCCCGCCTCGCGCGACTTCTACCCGGACTGGGACCTGTTCGCCCAGATGTGCGTCGGCATCATGCGTGCCGAGGCCGGCCGCGACCCGCACGACAGCGGTCTCCAGGACCTCGTGGGGGAGTTGTCCACCCGCAGCGAGACGTTCCGTCAGCTCTGGGCAGACCACAACGTCCGCACCCATGGAACCGGCACCAAGCGGTTCAACCACCCCGTCGTCGGCGAACTCAACCTCGCGTACGAAGAACTCGCGATCACCGCCGAACCAGGCCTGATCCTGCTCGTCTACACCGCGGAGCCGCAGTCACCATCCGCCGAACGGCTCCAACTGCTCGCCGCGTGGGCAACCCCGGCGATCAAGAGCTGAAGGCTGATCCGCAGGCGCGAACTACTCGAACTGCTTCTCCGTACTGCGGACCAGTTCGTCGGCGACGTCGCGGAGTTTGCGGTTGGACTGCTGACTGATCCGGGCCAAGACGGCGAACGCACGGTTGCCGGAGACCTTGTAGCGCTCCATCGTGATGCCGATGGCACGGCCGATGAGGTCGCGGGTGTCGATCGCCTGCTCGAGTTGGTCCTGGCGCTGCGCGTCGGCGTACGCGACGGCGGCGTGCGCGGCGACGAGGAGGCCGACATGTTCGGATTCGTCGGTGAACGCTCCGGGCCGGCTGCTGTAGAGATTCAAGGCGCCGAGGTTGTCCGCCTCGACGTACAGCTGGAGCGAGAGCATGCTGCGGATGCCCGCGTCGGCGGTTCGTTCCGCGAACTTCGGCCAGCGCTGCTCGGTGAGCGTGTCGTCAACACGGACGGTCTTGTGCTCCCAGGCCGCGTCCAGGCACGGCCCTTGGCCGGTTTCCTGCATGAACAGGTCGACGCGACGGGCAAGATCGCTGGACGCCGCCTTGTGCTCGATCTGCTCTCGCGCGACGAAATCGGCAATCGATCCGTGTTCGGCTCCCGGAACCATGTGCACCGCGGCGACGACGGCTTCGGCCAGCAGTGCACCGGAGTCGTCGGTCTCCTGCAGAGTGCGCGCGACCTGGCCCAGCTGGACCGCGAGTGCGTCCTGTCCTTCCATCGTTCCGGTGTCCTGTGGCGACGGTTGGCCCCGATCCGACTGGTCCGGACTGGTCTTGTCCGACATGACGGGTACACCTCCTCACCGTGTTTGGTGCCCAAAACTGCGGGGATCACGCCCGCGTGCGCGCCGTCCCTGCTGTCCGGGCCGCCGGGTTTGGTTCAGTCGATGGGACGGTAGGATCGTCGATGACTCAGATTCTTGGAGTCGAAGGGGCTCAGGCATCGGGCCGCATGTAACCCATCGTGGGAGTGTGGCATGCCTGCAGAGTTCACTGCCGGTGCCTTCGCGGAGATCGCGGGCTACCTGGCGCAGCTGACGAGCCCGACCGAGGTCGCGGCGGCTGCAACCACTATCGGGCCGGATCTGCTCCCCGGGTACGCCGTCAGCGTGATGGCGCGGCGGGGACCAACTCTCGAACCGATGGCTGCGAGTAGCACCGCAATGACAGCAGCAGACCTCGCCCAGGTGGAGTTCGACGAAGGGCCCGCTCTCGACACGGTCCGAGACACGACGCCGGAGGTGTGTCTCGACCTTGTTCGGACTGACCTCTGGCCTCAATGGCGTCCGGTCGCCGGCGAGCTGGGTTGGCGCAGTTGGGCCAGTTTCTGCCTCCTCGACCGCCGACGCCGGTCCCTGGGCGTCCTGGCCGTGGCTCACTCCGAGTGTCAGCCGCTGGATGCGCAGTCGGCGTACCACCTGAGGGTGTTCGCCGCACACATCGCCGTCGCGCTGGACACCTTGCGCTCGGAGGAGAACCTTCATGAGGCAGTGCAGGCCCAGCAACGGGTCGGTCAGGCCTCCGGGATCCTGATGGAGAGGTACGAGCTGACCGCGGATCAAGCGTTCTCGGTCCTGCGTCGCTACTCGCAGGACCAGAACCGCAAGCTGCGGGACGTCGCGGCCGAACTGCTCAGCACCCGCGAACTCCCACCGGCACCCGAGACAACCACATCGACCCCCACCGGGTAGGGAAGGTCAGGCGGAAAGGGCGAGCTGTAGGCGGCCGATGATCGCGTGCAGGAGCCGGGACACCTGCATCTGGCTGACGCCGATCTCAGCGCCGATCTCCGCCTGGGTGTGGTGGTCGACGAACCGCCTGCGCAGGATCAGCTGATCCCGCTCGGGCAACCCGTCGACGATCGGTCGGAGAGAGTGGACCTGGTCGACCAGCTCGTAGGTGTCGCGTGGATCGGCGATCTCCTGAGTGACCGGACCGCTGCCGGATACCCGGTCGACATCCAGCGAGGTGGGTTGAAAACAGCCACGGGCCTGTTCGGCTTCGGTGATCTCGGCGATGTCGATACCGGTCGCGTCGGCGAGTTCGGCGTACGTCGGCCAGTGGCCCAGGTCGCCGGCCAATGTGGTTTGGACGGCGTTGACTCGCGCTTGGACTTCCTGGAGACGCCGCGGGAGTTTGATCGCCCAGGCGTGGTCGCGGAAGTGGTGCCGGATGCCGCCGCGAATCGTCGGCACGGCGTACGACCGGAAGTCCGAACCGGCACTCGGGCGATAGTTGCGTACGGCCCGTACCAGGTGCTCGAACGCGACCTGCTCGAGGTCCTCGGGGTCGACGCCGCGGCCTCGGTACCGGCTGGCGACGGTGCGCGCGAGGGGTACGCCGGCGACGATCGCCTGGTCGAGGAGTTCGGTACGCCGGTGTCCGCGCGCGGCGTGGGCTGCTCTGAGGAGTTTCTCCAGCCTGGAGGACTCTGAGCGGCGCGACGAGATCGTGGCTGGGGTGTTCGATGCCATGACGGGGTCGTCCTACCTGTCGCAGTCCTGGTCGAATACGGCAGGTGGTTGAACCGCGACCGGGACCTTCCCCAAGTACCCAGCCCCCGACACGAAGAATCCTCACGCGGCCCGGTGGTTTTGGCGCGGCCGACACGGGCACCGTGACGTTGCGCTGCTGGACCTCGCGTCGTAGACGAAAGGAGTGTCGCGTGTCGCGCAGAAACGGATCCCTACCGGTGCCGGACTTCGAAGTGGTGCCGCCCGCTTCGCTGGCGTCGCGGATGGGTGGGCTTGATATCGAGCAGGTGGAGCAGCTGATCGGATACGAGCGCATCCACGGCGAGCGAGGTCGAAGCCTCGACCTGCTCGAGCGACGACGCGACCAGATCCGGGCGGATGAGGACCGGTCCGCGGAGGTCGACGTACACAACCCCGACTTCGATCCCGGCCAAAACTGAAGCGGGTACACGGGTCAAGCTCGGATGGTCCAGAGGAGGGTGTGGCCGCCGTCGCCTTCGGGGACGAATTCCTCTCGCTCCACCTGGAGACCGGCGTGCTCGATCCAGGTTCGGGTCGTGGATACGTCGGCCTGGCTCCACCACATCGGGGCGTCACCACCGAGCCAGTTCTCCTCGGCTCCGGTCCAGGCGGTGGCGCCGACAGTTGCGACGAAGAGACCGCCCGGGCGTAGCCACTCCGCCACGCGCTGGAGGAGCACCTCCTGCTCGTCGAGCGGAACGTGGATGAGTGCATAGAACGACAGCACCGCATCAAAGGACGCCGCCGGGAAGTTCAGCTTGGTCGCGTCAGCCTGGATGAAGGTGGCCGCCGGGACCCGAGCTCTCGCCCGGCTGACCTGCACTTCGCTGATATCGACCCCGGTTACCTCGTGACCAGCCTCAGCCAGGACAAGCGCTACCGGCACACCCGACCCGCAGCCCAGATCGAGCACCCGGCCGCGCCTGGGCAGCCGAGTGAGGATCTCCTCCAACCAGTCGCCGTACTTCGTCTCGCTGCCGTACGCCTCGTCGTACCGAACGGACACCGCGTCATAGCCGCGCCGCACCACATCCTTGGCCGCTTCGTTGTCCACAAGAACGAGGCTAACCCCGCACACTCCGAGTAGTTGTGGTCAGGTGGTGAAGACTTGTTTGGCTACTGTCATGGCGGACATTGCTTTGGGCCAGCCGGCGTAGAAGGCCAGGTGGGTGAGGGCTTCGATGAGTTCTTCCTCGGTGTTGCCGTTGGCCTTGGCGAGGGCGAGGTGGAAGACGAGTTGGTCGGTGTTGCCGCTGGTGGCCAGGCAGGCGACGGTGACCAGGCTGCGTTCCTTCGGCGAGAGTTCTGTACGCTTCCACACCTCGCCGAACAGTACGTCGTCGGTGAAGTGCACGAGGCCTGGCGCGAAATCGCCGAAGATCTTCGCGGCACCGGAGGGTTCGTTCGAGTGGTCGGTCACTGCTGTTTCCTTTCATAGAGGCAGATGGCTGCCGTTAGCGCGGCGGCGAGTACGACGGCCGCGGCGACGAGGAGGCTGTTGCGTACGCCGGCTTGAAGTCCGCCAGGTGTATCGAGGAGCGCTCCGAAGACTGCGATAGCGAGAGCCCCGCCAAGCTGTCGACTGGTGTTGAACACACCGCTCGCAGTTCCGGCGCGTTCGCCAGGTACGGCGTTGAGCAGCATCGCGATCAACGGTGGGATGACGGTCGGCCCGGCGAGCCCGACGAGGATCATCAGAGCCGCGAGTACGGCGATTGGCGTGCCGGCCGGCGCGACGGCGATAGACGTCAGGCCGACGGTCATGAGGACCAGACCGGTCGCGATCACACGACGAGCTCCGAATCGCTCGACGGTCCGCGGGCCGATCGGGGTGACGAGGAGGCCGATCAGCATCATCGGTACGAACGCGACTCCGGTCTCGAGCGCGGTGAGGTTGCGGTGCTGCTGGAGGTACAGACTCATCACGAAGGGAAGTCCGTAGTACCCGATCATGAAGGCGAAGCCGACGACCGTGCTCGACACCACGACGCGCGACCTGAACAGCGTTGGTGGCACCATCGGATGCGCGGCTCGGCGCTGGACGCTGACGAAGGCGACCGTCGCCGCAACCGCAACACCCAAGGAGACGAGCACGCGGCGATCGGTGAAGCCGGCCCGCCCGGCGTCGATCGCCGCGAAGACAAGCGCGGCCATCGCGACGACTGCCGCGACCTGACCCGGCCAGTCAAACGGAGTCCGCGCCCGGCCAGACGGGGCCGCCCGGGTGAGGAGCAAGAGCGCGACCAGGCCGAACGGGATGTTGACCAGGAAGATCAGCCGCCAGCTCACAGACGTCAGCGCACCGCCCAGGATCGGTCCAGCCGATGACGCGACAGCGCCACCCATCGCCCACCATGCCACCGCGCGGGCTCTGCGCAGCGGATCGGGATAGGCCAGCGCGATCAGTGCCATCGAGGACGGCATGATGATCGCGGCTCCGGTGCCTTGGGCGAAGCGGAAGAGCACGAGCAGAGGAAGGGTCGGGGCGAGCCCGCAGGCCGCGGACGCGAGCACGAACAGCGCCGTACCGAGTCCGAACGAGGCTTTGGCGCCGATCCGGTCGACCAGCGCGCCGGAGGCGAGCAGGAACGCGGCGAACAGCAGCGTGTACCCGTCGACCACCCACTGGAGCCCTTGGATCCCACCACCGACATCGGCCTGGATCTGCGAGAGCGCGACGTTGACGATGACCGCGTCCAGGGTGACGAGGAAGAACCCGAGCAGCGCGGTGAAGAGGGTCGTGCCCGCGGCGCGGCTGGGTGCGCGCTCCAAGGTGGTCATGACAACGAGACAACCGCGCTTGCCGTTCGTGCGGCAGGTCGAGCTCTTCCAGGTACCAGCAGAACCTCTCTCGTACGGCGTGGGCACCGTACCGTGGAGGCGTGAACCAGAAGAGCAGCGAGGCCCGCGACTTCCTGGTGACCCGGCGCGCGAAGATCACGCCCGAGCAGGCGGGGCTGAGCCATTACGGCGGCCATCGCCGCGTACCCGGCCTGAGGCGCGAGGAAGCCGCACTGCTCGCCGGGGTATCGGTCGACTACTACACCCGGCTGGAGAAGGGGAACCTCGCCGGCGCCTCGGACAGCGTTCTGGATGCAATCGCTGACGCTCTTCAGCTGGACGAAGCCGAACGGATCTACCTGTATGACCTCGCCCGCGCCGCCAACGCCTCCGGCCGGCCCAGCGCACCAGTTGGTCAGCGCCGCCGCCGTACGCATCAGATCCGGCCCACCGTCCAGCGGATCCTCGATTCGATGAGTACGACGGCCGCGTTCGTCCGCACCGGGCGCCTCGACATCCTCGGCACCAACCTGCTCGGTCGAGCGCTCTACGCGCCGGTGTTCGACAGCCCGACCCGAACCAGCGAGATCTCCCCGCCGAACCTGGCCCGGTTCCACTTCCTCGACCCGAGCGCGCGCGAGTTCTTCCCGAACTTCGAGGAGGCGACGAACACCTGCGTCCAGCTGCTGCGAGCCGCCGCCGGCCACGATCCACACGACCGTGACCTCAGCGCCCTCGTCGGCGAACTCTCCACCCGCAGCAGCGACTTCCGTACCCGGTGGGCGGCCCACGACGTACGGGTCCACCGGACCGGCGTCAAACACTTCCGGCACCCCGCCGTCGGCGAACTCACCTTCGGCTTCGAAGCGATGGAACTGACCGCCGACTCAGGTCTCACCCTCACGGCCTACACGCCCGAGCCGGATTCACCGTCCGAAGAAGGAATGAAGCTGCTCGCCAGCTGGGCCGCCACCACGTTCGACGCCCGTCAGCCGGCGCAGGGCTGACGATGGAGTACACCAGGCTCGGCCGGTCCGGGCTCGAGGTCAGCCGGATCGCGCTCGGATGCATGAGCTACGGCGATCCGACCCGCGGTCTGCACAGCTGGACCCTGGACGAAGACGCCGCGCAACCGTTCTTCCGGCAGGCGATCGAGCTCGGCGTGACGTTCTGGGACACGGCCAACGTCTACCAACTCGGGAGTTCGGAGGAGTACGTCGGCCGCGCGATCACCCGCTACTCGCGCCGCGAGGACATCGTGCTCGCGACGAAGGTGTCCGGACGGATGCACGACGGACCCGGAGGCAGCGGCCTGTCCCGCAAGGCCATCCTCGAACAGGTCGACGGCTCACTCACCCGACTGGGCACCGACTACATCGATGTCTACCAGATCCACCGCTTCGACCCCGACACACCGGTCGAGGAAACGATGGAGGCCCTGTACGACGTCGTACGGGCCGGCAAGGTCCGCTATCTCGGCGCGTCGTCTATGTGGGCCTGGCAGTTCGCGAAACTCCAGCATGCCGCGGCGCTGCACGGGTGGACGCCGTTCGTGTCGATGCAGGACCAGTACAACCTGCTCAAACGCGAAGAGGAACGCGAGATGCTGCCGATGTGCCTCGATCTCGGCGTCAGCAGCATCCCGTACTCACCGCAGGCCAAGGGCCGCCTCACGCGCCCGTGGGGCACGCAGACGTCCCGGTCCGCGGTCGACGAGGTCGCGAAAACCTTCGACAGTCCCGCCGACGGCCCGATCGTGAACGCCGTACAGACCCTCGCCGAAGCACGCGGCGTCTCGATGGCACAGATCGCGATCGCCTGGCTCCTGACCAAACCGGTCGTCGCCGCCCCCATCGTCGGCGCCACCAAGCCCCACCACCTCACCGAGGCAATCAAGTCCCTCAACGTTGCCCTCAGCAACACGGAACTTGAGGCCCTCGAAGCTCCCTACATGCCGCAGGAACCGTACTGGTGGTGACCAGCTAGGCGTAGTACAGCTTCATGAGCTCCAAGCGGGGAGCTCGGCGGCCACGCGGTCTACCAGTGTGTGTCGGCCCAGGACGGCAGGTTCGCATCGCTCACGGCAGAGACACTGTCCGCCACAGGGAGCTACGGTCGGGCGATACGCCTCGTCATCGCGACTCCGTCATCGGCGCTGCAGCATCCGACAGCTTTCCCGTAGGCACGTGACCGGCCCGTGGGTGGGACCAGTGACTTCACCGGACGCGGTACCGGGGCGCGCAGGGGCATCGTGGTGGGCAGAGACAGGAACCAGTTGAAGGAGAATCTGCGATGACCACGATCCAGTTGCACGCGAACACCAAGTCGACGCCGGAGCAGTTCGTCGAGGGCCTGACCGACTTCGGGCCGGGCCGGAGGGAGCTGTTCGGGAACAGCACCGACAAGGACCTGGTGGTGCACGAGAAGGGCGTCGACCACGCCGATGTGACCGAGGGGTCGAACGGTGTCTGGGAACGGCTGAGCTACGACTGGTCGAACCCGCGACACATCGTCCTGAAGACCACCGACTCGAACGTCTGGGGCGGCGGCTCCGGTCACGTCTACGACCTGACTCCGCGGGCCGACGGTACGACGGATATCCATTACACGATCGTCCGCGACGGCAAGAACTTCCGCGGCAAGGTGTTCGCCGCACTGTTCGCGAGCGTCGGAAAGGGCGTCCTCGCGAACGCGTTCAAGAAGTCGGTGCACGCGATCGAGCAGCGGTCCTGAGCGCAGCGTGATACCCGGTGAACGGGGGGCCGATGCTGCGGAACGGACCATTTCGCCGGTCTGTGCTCGCGGTTAGAGTGATGTCGTCGCGCGGGAGGGGATGGGGGATGCCGCGCGCACGCCGGTCTGTACCAGAAACTGCGTTCGGAACGGGCGGGGGAGGCGCGTGATGAACGATTGGCGTACGGCGTTCGCGCGGCTGAGCCCGTTCGCGGCAAGTGCACCCACTAGGCCGGCTCCACTCGAAGCGCTCGGGCTCGCGAGCTCATGGATCAACTCACCACAGATCTCCCCGAGCCGCCTCAATGGCCGCGTCGTCCTGATCGATTTCTGGACCTACACGTGCGTCAACTGGCTCCGAACGCTGCCGTACCGCCGCGCCTGGATCGAGAAGTACGCCGCGTACGGCCTCGACCTGATCGGCGTCCATACACCCGAGTTCGAATTCGAGCACGAGCTCGCGAACGTGCGCGCTGCGGTCGATGCACTCGGAGTGACGTATCCGGTCGCGGTCGACAACGATTACGACATCTGGTCGGCGTTCGACAACCATTACTGGCCGGCGTTGTACTTCGTCGACGCGCAGGACGACGTACGGCATCACCACTTCGGTGAGGGCAACTACGACGACTCGGAGCTGATGATCCAGCGGCTGCTGGCCGAGGGCGGCGCGAGCGGTTTCGACCGGCACCTGGTGCAGGTCGAGCCGAGCGGCATCGAGGTCGCCGCCGACTGGGCCGAGCTGTGGTCGCCGGAGAACTACCTGGGCGCCGACCGCTCGCAGAACTTCGCTTCTCGCAATCGCGCGGATCACCAGTACGCCGCGCCGTCGATCCTGGACCTCAACCATTGGGCACTGGTCGGTGACTGGACCGTCAGCCGGCAGTCGGTCGCACTGAATCACCCCGCGGGAACGATCAGCTACCGCTTCCACGCCCGCGACCTCAACCTGGTGATGGCACCGCCACCCGGCGATGGGGTCGCGTCCGAGGTGCATATCGACGGGTCGCCACCGCTGACCTCGCACGGAGCAGACGTAGATGCCGAGGGCAATGGATTGCTCGATCATCCCGGCGTCTACCAGCTCCTCCGTCAGCCCGGACCCATCGTCGACCGAACCTTCGAGATCGTCTTCCAACAACCCGGCGTCCACGCCTACGCCTTCACCTTCGGCTGAGCGAGACGAACGCGCGCAAGAAAGGTATGGACGAGCATGATTCCTGATCTGCAGTTCCGTACTGTCGACGGTCTCCGGATCCGCTACGCCGACAGCAAAGACTCGCGCGGCCCGACGATCCTGCTGACCAGCCCTTGGCCGGAAAGCCTGTATGCGTTCGCGCCGATCTGGCCGACGCTGGCCGAAGCAGCCCGCCTCGTCGCGATCGATCTCCCCGGATTCGGCCAGTCGGAACGCCGCGACGATCTGATGTCGCCGCGCGCGATGGGCAGCTTCCTCAGCCGCGTGGTCGGTGAGCTGGACCTGGGGCGACCGTACGTCGTGGCGCCTGACGTCGGTACTGCGGCGGCGCTGTTCGCGGCCGCCGACTATCCCGAGTTGTTCGCCGGTCTGGTCGTCGGCGCCGGGGGAGTGGCGGTTCCCCTGCAACTGGGCGATCCGCTCAAGTCGTGGGTGCTCGACACGGACCTGGAGAAGTACCGGAAGGTCGACCCACACACCGTCGTCAACGTGGCGATGGACACGCACGCGAGCGACGTACCGGATGAGATCCGGGCCGACTACCTGACGTCGTACAAAGGCGACCGGTTCTACGAGTCGCTGGCCTATGTACGCCGCTATCCCGCAGAGCTTCCCGTACTCGCGGAGCTCCTGCCGGCGATCGCGACCCGCGTGACTGTCATCGGTGCCACCGGCGACCGCGTCGTACCGCTGGCCAACGCCGAATTCCTGGCTGAGCGCCTGCCGAACAACCGGCTCGTGGTGCTGGAGTCCGGTCACTTCGCCTGGGAGGACGCGCCGGTCGAGTACGCCGCGACGATTCTCGATGCTGTCCGGCTGCCGTGAGCTCCTACTGGCTGGACCGGGAGAAGATCTGCAGGAAGAACAAGAACACGTTCAGGATGTCCAGGAAGATCGAGGCGGCCATCAGCGGAGCGGACGCGATGTCGCGCGACCTCCGCAGCCGCTGGAAGTCGAACGCGATCAGTCCGGCGAAGATCACCAGGCCGAGGACCGAGTAGATCAGCGCGCCGTTCGGGATCCGGACGAAGATGAGGACGACGCCGAACAGGAGCAGGCCGACGAGCGCCCAGGTCCCGATCCGTGCGAGGACCGTCAGGTCGCGGCGCGTCGCCCAGCCCGCGGCGCCGAAGCCGGCGACGAAGAGAGCCGTCGCGCCGCCCGCCTGCCAGAAGGCGCTCGGGGCGACCGAGGCGTAGTAGGCGAGCGTCGGCGCGATCGCGAGTCCCAGGAGAAGACCGAAGGCGCCGAGCAGGAGAAGCGCTGTCCCGGCCGAGCGCCGGGCCGCGAACTGCATGCCGATCAGCGCGCCGAACGCCGCGATGAAGGCGATGATGCCGACCACGCCGTGCAGATTGCGGCCGAGGTATGCCCCGAGCGCGAACAGTGCGGTGGTGCCGGCGACGTACTGCATCGTCTGCGCGAACAGACTCCGTGCCCGATCCCGGCCGATCACCCCGGTCGGTGCGGTGGTTGAGCTCATCTTCCTGCCTTCCGTGAGTGCTTACCTCCACCATGGGCCTCGAGCGGCCACGTCACACCAGGGCTTCCCACTGGTCCGCCACGCCGGGCACCTGAAGAAACCCCGCGACCCTTCCACCTTCGGCATCTACCTCACCGCCAAGGGGTTCAGGATGAGTTCGTCGGCGACGGTGGAACGGTCGTTCACGGCGCTACCTCGTGAGGAGTACGCCGCGGCCGATGAATTGATGGCCGGGCCGATGCAACCAACTTTGCACTCGTAGGCGTGTCTAACCCGGTACCGAGGATCTGGAGGGCACATGAGTGACCGGGACGCCGCGTTCGAGGCGTACTTCGCGGCGCGGTCGGACGCCATGCGCGGTACGGCGTACCTGCTGTGCGGCGACTGGCATCGCGCGGAGGACTTGGTTCAGCAGACGTTCACGAAGATCTATCTCGCGTGGCGCCGGATCCAGCGGCACGAGGTCATGGACAGCTACACCAGGCAGACGCTCGTGCGGACCTTCCTGTCCGAGCGGCGCCGGGGATGGTTCCGGCACGAGTCGGTCGGGTCTTCGGAGACCGAACGCGTCACGCCGTCGTCCGGCCTCGCCGACGAACGGCTCGTGTTGCTGGAGGCGCTCGCGAAGGTGCCGCCGCGGCAACGCGCCGTCCTGGTCCTGCGGTACTGGGAGGACCTGTCCGTCGAGCAGACAGCCGCGCTGCTCGACTGCTCGGCAGGAAATGTCAAGAGCCAGGCCGCGCGCGGGCTGGCGACGCTGCGCGGCCTGCTGGAAGAGGAGAAGGTTCGATGAAGGAAGAGGATCTGAGCGAGGCGTTGCACGACGTCATGGTGCGCAGTAGTCCGCCGCCGTCGATGGACCCTGCGAGCGCCCTCGCCCGGGCCCGCCGAACGCGCAAGCGCCGTACGGCGGCATTGACAGGGGCCGCCGCCGTCACGCTGGTGGTTGGCATCGGGGCCGGTCCAGCGCTGGTCGCGCATTTCACCGCCGGCCGACCGACGGGCCCGATGGTGGCGAGTGCCACCGGCACGCCGCAGCCTGTGTCCACGCCGCGAGCCGTCGCCACCGTAACACCGAAGGCAACGACCACGCGGAAGTCTACGGACCCGTGGCCGGAGGGCCAGATCGACCGTACGGCGACCACGGGCCCACGCGCCGACCGGGCTGTGGCGCTGATGGATGAGCTGAGCTCGTCCGTACCGGCAGGATTCACCACGCCGAACCTGAAGTACGCAGACGGCCGCCCGATGAGATGGCCGCAAGCCCAGTACGCGTCCAATGACGGTGAACAGGACTACTGGGACTACCAGGCCATCATCCCCGTGCAGAAAGACGGCCGAGTCGGCCAGCTGCTCGCGCAGTCAACCACCCCCGACGGCAAGCCGGCGACAACCCCATGCAAGCTCGCGCAACGCTTCTGGGGCGGCACCGGCACCTGCACCGTCATCGACGTAGCCGGCAAGAAGGTCGGCGTACTCACCACAAAGGGCCGCGCCACCTACGACCAATGGGCCGCCTACCGCCACCCCGACGGCACCGTCGTGTATCTCGCGCAGGCCAAGAAGACCGACGACCAGAGCCGCTCACCGTTGACGCAACCGGTGTTCACCCCCAACCAGCTGGCCGAGCTGGTGACATCGGCAAACTTCAAAATCAGCACATGACCGGATTCTGACCGACGCGCAGCACAGCGCCGTACGGGGATTTGGTGGTTGAGGCTGGCGGACAATCAGAACGATCTGGGCGTGAAGCCTGGCTGATTCCGGTGACTGGTGGCGTTGGATCGGTGCTGCCGCCGAGCAGTGGTTCGTGCCCGGGAGCGGTTACTCCGGGGCGGTGCTGATGCGCACGCCTGCCGCTTGGACGGATCGGAGCAGGTGCCCGACCGCGCAGAACGGCTGCCCTCTCAGCGCCCAGGTCGCTACCCCAGGCCCCGGATCCGTCAGCACCGCCAGCACGCCCAGGTACTCACCGCCAGGCCCGATCAGCTCGGGCCATGGACGGTTGAGTTCATCCATCGCGTCATCCTGCAACCGGTCGGCCGCGAACGCGCAGGCGGCCTCAACGTCCTCCACATCGACCGGGAACTCGTGCCCGCCACAGACGAGGATGACGTCATCTCCGGCCGAGTGGGACCAGGACGGGTCGTAGCGGAACTCCACCGTGTCCAACCCGGTCCCGGCGAAGTCAACATTGAGCCGGTCGGCCACGAACGCCTCGGCCGCAGCCATCGTCGAGGTTTCCACTCTGCCCCTCCTTCTCCCTTTTGCCAGTCTGTACTGGATGTGTGGCTCGTGCCACGGCATTAGCTGTGGCGGTGCACGAGGGGTGTAGCCGGTGGCATACCAACCTGCCACCGCTCGCCTCGACGGTCACCGGGGTCTAGGAAGGATTCGGGTACGCCAGGCCGGCGTCGTAGGCGAAGATGACGGCTTGGACTCGGTCTCGGGCGCCGATCTTGGCGAGGACTCGGCCGACGTGGGTCTTGACGGTCGACTCGGACAGGTGCAGGCGTTCGGCGATCTCGGGGTTGGTCCAGCCTTGGGCGATGGCGATCAGGATCTCGCGTTCGCGGTCTGTGAGGGCTCGGACCTTCGCGTCGTCGTGGTCGCGATCAGCGCGTGGCAGGCGGTGGGCGTAGGAGTCGAGGAGCCGGCGGGTCATGGCCGGAGCGATGATCGCGTCGCCGGCGGCGACTGCGCGGATGCCGCCCAGCAGTTCGTCCGGTCTGGCGTCCTTCAGGAGGAAGCCGCTCGCTCCGGCTCTGAGCGCGGCGTGTGCGTACTCGTCGAGGTCGAAGGTCGTCAGGACCAGCACGCGAGACCGGTTGCCGCTGGCCACTATCTGGCGGGTCGCCTCGATACCGTCCATCCCGGGCATCCGGATATCCATCAAGACAACATCGGGGTGTAGCTCCGCGGTCCGCCGTACTGCTTCGGAACCGCTGCCGGCCTCGCCCGCCACCTGGGTCTCGTCGACCGACTCCAGCAGAATCCGGAGACCGAGCCGATGCAGGGGCTGATCGTCAACGATCAAGACGGTGGTCACGGTGCTCCCTCGTCGATGGGCGGCAGTTCGAGCTCGGTGTGCACAGTCCAACCACCGGCGCTGGACGGCCCGGCCGTGACTGTCCCGCCGTACAGTGCGGCCCGCTCGCGCATCCCGATCAGACCCTGCCCGTCCGCCATCGGCCTCGTCGGTCGGAAAGCAGGCGTCGGGCCGCTGTCCTCGGCCAGGATCCGCAGGTGATCGTGCTGCACCTCGAGCGAAACGCGCACCTCGGTCTCCGGGCCAGCGTGCTTGAGCGAATTGGTCAACGCTTCCTGCACGATCCGGTACGTCGCCAACTGCAGACCGCGGTCGGATGGGAGCACGCCCGCGGTCCGATAGGTCAGCCGAGGTCCCGCCGCCCGGATCCGGTCACACAGCGCGTCGAGGTCGGCGATCCCCGGCTGCGGTGCGAGGTCCGCGACGGCGGGCTCGTCGCGCAGGGCGCCGAGGGTACGTCGTAGATCGTTGAGCGCCTCGCGTCCGGTCTCGCCGATCAGGGTGAGCGCTTCGGCCGTTCGCGCAGGATTGGTCCGGACGGCGTACGCTCCGCCGTCGGCGAGTCGGATGATGACCGACAGGTTGTGCCCGAGGATGTCGTGCATCTCGCGGGCCACGCGCGCTCGTTCTCCGGCGACCGCGAGGGCGCTGCGCTGATCTCGCTCGATCTCGAGCCGAGCCGCGCGCTCCCGCAGCCCGGCGAGCTGCGATCGCCGAATCCGGACGACGAGCCCGAGAGCGACAGCCGCCGTGGAGGCACAGACCAGGAAGAACGCCACCTCGGCCACCGACGCGAACGCGGAGATCCGGACGAGAGCAAGTGTCAGTACGACGATGGTGATCGCGCAGGCCAGCAGCAGTCGCCGGAGCGTGCTGTGGAGCGTCAGGCTGTAGAGCGCGATGAACAGAGCGACATCGGCCCTGAGAAACACCGGCAGCGACCATTGCAGCGCGAACACTGTGGCGATCAGGACGAGAGCCGTCATCGGTGCTCGTCGGCGCAGGAAGAGGGGGAGGATCAGGCCGGCCTGCAGGGCAACCGTCGCCCAGAGTGGAATCTGCGCGAAGAACCCGTCGAGTTCGCGTGGGCGGTTGTCGCGCACGAGGTCTGGTAGGCAGAAGAGCAGCAGGGCCGCGACGACCACCAGGGTGTCGAGTGTCCAGGGGTGGGCCTGGTCCCAGCGCCGCAACCGTCGGCCGATCCGGCCGAGGCGCAGTACCAAGGGGTGCTGCCACAACGGATCCGGGTCGGCGACGGTTGCGTCGGCGATCGGCGTCGTCCGCGCGCTGTCAGTCGCGGTCACATGTCCATTGTGACCGTCGATCAACACGGGTTCCCGTTCATGCTGCTCAGGCGTCGCTCCGTACGAGGCGCCAGGCGGCCGCAGCGAGGGCCAGGGCTGACCACCCGACGAAGACCAGAAGTCCATGACCTGGCGACAGAGTGTGCGGTGCCTGATGCAGTGCGTACATCGACTCGCCCGCGAAGCTCGGAAGGTACGGCTGGATCGCGTTGTGCCACGAGGTCGGCAGCAGCGAGATCAGTCCCGGCACCAGCATGAGTGCCGCCACCAGAGCCGAGATGGCGCCGGCGACGGACCGCAGCATCGCGCCCAGGGCGACACCGAGTACGCCGACGAGGGCGAGGTACAGCGTCGCGCCGAACAGGCTTCGTACGACGCCCGCGTCAGAGATCGTCAGCGCGGCCCGCGTCCCGGTCAGGATTCGACTGTCGACGAGGAACGCCGTGAAGGTCCCGACCAGAGCGATCGCCAAGGCAACCACGAAGTACACGGCGGCCTTCGACCACAACACCGGGAGTCGCCGCGGAACGGCGGCCAACGTGGAGCGGATCGTCCCGGTCGAGTACTCGCCGGCCATGACCAGAACTCCCAGTACGCCGAGCGCCAACTGCGAGAGTGGTACGCCGAAGAGCGCGAGACTGAGCGTGGTGGAATCGGCGAAGTCCGGGTCCATTCGCCGGCCGGAGGTGACGAGCGAGTGATAACGCGCCGCGGCGATGATGCCGAAGGCAATCAAGAACAGCAGGCCGAGCCCGAGCGTGGTCCAGGTCGAGCGTAGGGACCAGAGCTTGGCGGTTTCCGAGCGGAGAACCCGAGGACCGGTGACGCGGTACCGCGGCTTCTCGGAAACCGCCGATCCGCTGCCGGAGGGCTTCGGCGACGCGACGACGCTCATGCTGCACGCTCCGCGAGCTCGGTGGTGCCGTGGTAGACGACATCGTCCCGCGTCAGATCCATGAACGCCTTCTCCAGGGACACCTTCTTCGTGGTCAGTTCGTACAACGCGATGCCGTGTTCGGCCGCGGTCGTTCCGACGGAGCGAGCCGAGAGCCCGGTGATCTCGAGTTCCTCGGAACCAGATCGCCCGACGACTTCCACGCCCGGCCCCGCCAGTACGTCGCGCAGTCGCGCCGGATCCGCGGTCAGGACACGCACGGTGTCGCCACCGGCCTCGCGCACGAGTTCTTCGACGCTCGTGTCGGCCAGCAGGCGACCGCGGCCGACGATGATCAGTCGGTCGGCGACCAGGGCCATCTCGCTCATCAAGTGGGAGGAGACGAAAACGGTCCTTCCGTCGGCGGCGAGGCCGGTCAGGAGGTTCCGGATCCACAGGACGCCTTCAGGGTCCAGGCCGTTCACCGGCTCGTCGAGCATGACAGTGGCCGGATCGCCGAGGAAGGCCGACGCGATTCCCAGCCGCTGCCCCATACCGAGTGAGAATTGGCCGGCGCGCTTCTTCGCCACGGACTGCAGGCCGGTGAGCTCGATGACCTCGTCGACGCGCCTGCGGGGGATTCCGTGCGTGTAGGCCTGGGCGAGCAGGTGATTGACGGCGGTGCGGCCCGGATGGACGGATTTTGCCTCCAGCAGCGCTCCGACCTCCTGCAGCGGGGCGGCGTGGTCCCGGTAGTGCTTCCCGTTGACGGTGACCGTGCCGTGGCTGGGAGCGTCGAGTCCGATGATCATGCGCATCGTCGTTGACTTGCCCGCACCGTTCGGTCCGAGGAACCCGGTCACGGAACCAGGTCGCACGGTGAATTCCAGCCCGTCGACCGCGATCGTCTCGCCGTACTTCTTGCTCAGTTGTCGTGCCTCGATCATCACGCCGCCCTTGACTCCATGCACCAGGTGCTCGGTCGCTCTCGTCGTCCAAGCTAGGCAGCGTGACGCGCCCGATCGTGGTACCGCGGCCTGATCTTCGGGCTGCGCGTCGTACCGGGGTACTACACACTGCGAGGGTTACGACCAGATGTATTCCTCGGCGATCGCGCCGTCGCGCCACTTGGCGACGGTGACCATCCGGCCGCCGCCCTCGAACTCGCCGACGACGCAGGTCCACTCCCCGGAACCGAAAGAGATCGGGTGGGCAGTGATCTGCGGCGGCGTTCCCCCTGCCGATTCGACGAACGCCTTCATCGCGTCGATGTGCTGCGCGACACCCGTCGTCGGCGGCTGGCCTTTCCAGTCGACGAGGACGTCGTCGGTGTGGTGGTCGGCGAAGACACCGTCCCAGTCGGCGTTGTTCCACCCGGTGAAGTCGAGGTCGTCCATACCCTTGAGGTTGTGCTGGACGTTGTCGTCTGCCATGGCGTTCCCCTTCCTGAACTGCAGCTGAGCCCTGAAGCCGGCAAGGGGATGCACCGAATCGATGCCAAGGGCACCTATCGGCGGGCCGGCGCGTGATCGACGATGCCACGCGTTCTGTCTAATCGACGCTACACCTGTCGGTTGGCGTGAAACAGAGCCTGTCGACGGTCTCGGGCAGGTGGCGACCCGTGGGTGTCGTACCGTGCTCCGATGCGTGAACGTAGCTGGTCGCAGGCGGTTTGGTTCAGCTTGTTGCGTGCTGTGGGCCTCGGTCTGGGGGTTGGCGCGGTCGTCGCGATCGTGCTGGGCGTGGTCGGGTCGATGGAGTGTGAACCCGACGAGGACTGCCTGGGAGTCGCGGCCGGCTTTCTCCCCGGCATCCTCGCCGGAATGCTCGTGACCATGGTCACCGTCGTCGTACTGTCGATCCGCCAGCGAGTGCCGGCCTTCGGTATCGGTGTCGCGATCGCGCTACCGACTCTTCTCGGCCCGGGCTGGCTCCTGCTCCTGGACCACGCCGCGGTTTACGCGCTCCTCTCCCTGATCGTCTTCGTCGGCTGCACCGCGCTGAGCAGACACCTCCGCCGCCCGCGAACCACAGACTGAACACCACTACGCAGCTACGCCGAAGACGCCGAGGAAAGAAGTCGGCGCGTAGTCGGTCGGCCTTCCTGGTTGAGGCGTACGACGATGTGCTCGTCCCATCGTTCGTCGGCCTGCGGATAGTCGGAACGCCAGTGGCAGCCGCGGCTGTCCTGCCGTGCGGTCGCCGCGACGACGACAGCCCGCGCCACCGTCGCTAGCGGTCCGGTGCCCATCGTGTCGAGCTCGTCCGTGGCGGCGTTCAGACCGGCGCCGTCGCGACGGATACCGGCGTACCTGCTGAGGATCGTGCGAATCTGCTCCGGCTGACGATCCTCGCCGAGCGTGACCTCACGGGTGCGGCCGAGGTCCTTCGCGGGGAGGTCGAGGGTCAAGGCCGTTGCGACGCGTCGCCCGAAGACGAGTCCTTCCAGCAGGCTGTTCGAGGCGAGCCGGTTGGCCCCGTGGACGCCGGTCGCGGCGACCTCGCCGACGGCGTACAGGCCGGGTACGTCGGTTGCGCCGTTCCGATCGGTCCGAACGCCGCCGCACAGGAAGTGTTCGGCCGGCGCGACCGGGATCTGCTCGGACAAGAGGTCGACGCCGATGCGTGCGCACGAGGCCAGTACGGTCGGGAACCGCTTCCGGAGTACGTCCGGCGCGACCGCTGTCGCATCCAGCCAGACATGGTCGGATCCGTCGCGGCGCATCGTCGCCTCGATCGCCCGGGCGACGATGTCTCGTGGCGCCAGGTCGGCCTGCGGATGCCGTCCGGCCATGATCCGACGGCCGTGGACGTCGCGCAGTACGGCGCCTTCGCCACGGACCGCCTCGGTGACCAGGGGCAACTGGCCGCTCGTCTCCCCGGTGTGGAGCGCGGTCGGATGGAACTGGACGAACTCCATGTCCACCAGCGACGCACCGGCGCGCAACGCCAAGGCGATCCCGTCACCGCGCACCGCCGCGGGATTGGTGCTGGCCAGGTACGCGTTGCCGATACCGCCAGTGGCCAGTACGACGGCGCGCGCCTCGATCTGTGTGAGCTCGGTGCCCGTCTCGACGAGCACCCCGACCACGCTTCCGGACTCCGACTGCAGCAGACCGACGGTACGCCCGGTCACCGTCTGAACGTTGCTTCGCTGCAGGGCGGCGAGGAGCGCGCGATGGACCTCAGCGCCGGTGGCGTCGCCGCCGGCGTGCACGACCCGGGGACGGCTGTGGCCGCCCTCCAAGGTCTTCGACAGCGAGCCGTCACCGTTGCGGTCGAAGCGCGCCCCGTGAGCGATGAGTTCGGCAAGCCGCTGCGGTCCCTCCTCGACCAACGCCCGTACGTTGCGGGGATCGCAGAATCCCGCGCCCGCAACCTCGGTGTCGTGCCAGTGGTCGAGCGGATCGTCGTCGCCGTACGCGGCCGAGATGCCGCCCTGCGCCCAGGGCGTGCTGCCGTCGCCGGCACTGAGCAGGATCACCCGACGGGTCGCCGCGAGACCGAGTGCGGTCGACAGGCCCGCCACGCCGGAGCCGATGACGACGACATCGGCCACGCGCGTCATCGAGCACCCGCAGGCTTGCCGATGGCAACCATCCGCTCGACCGAACGCCGGGCCCGCTCGACGACCTCAGGCGGCAGCTGGATCTCGTCGCGTCCCTCCCGTAGGCACCGCACCAGCAGCTCCGGGGTGATCATCTTCATGAAGCGGCACGAGGCCTTCGGGTTCACCGGCAGGAACGTCGTCTGCTGGTTGACCTTGCGCAGTTGGTGGAGCATGCCGATCTCCGTCGCGACCAGAGCCGTCTTCGAAGTCAGGCCGCGAGCGGTGTCCAGCATGCCGGCGGTGGACAGGATGTGGGTCCGCTCGGCCGGAAGATCGCCCACGCCGGCGAGCCAGATGGCCGATGACGCGCAGCCGCACTCGGGGTGCACGAGGACCTCGGCCTCGGGATCGGCGGCTACCTGAGCGCGCAGGTCGGCCGCGCTGATGCCGGCATGCACATGACACTCGCCCATCCACACCTCGATGTTGTCCCGGCCGGTCTGCCGCCGGACGTGCGCGCCGAGGAACTGGTCGGGCAGGAACAGGATCGGCCGATCCGCCGGAATCGAGTTCACCACGTCCACCGCGTTGGACGACGTACAGCAGACGTCCGCCTCGGCCTTCACCGCCGCGCTCGTGTTGACATAGGCAACAACAACGGCGTCGGGGTGCTCAGCCTTCCAGGCCCGAAGCTGGTCGGCATCGATGGTGTCCGCCAGCGAGCAGCCCGCCTGGGCCGTCGGGATCAGCACGGTCTTGTCCGGGCTGAGAAGCTTGGCGGTTTCCGCCATGAAGTGCACGCCGCAGAACACGATCGTGGACGCATCGGTACTCGCCGCGATGCGCGACAGTGCGAGTGAGTCGCCGACGTGGTCGGCCACGTCCTGGATCGCCGGTTCCTGGTAGTTGTGGGCGAGTATCACCGCATCGCGCTCCTGGGCGAGGCGACGTACCTCTTCCTGCCAGGTGATTGCTGTGGTCACAACAGGTCCTCCTTTCGGGGAGTTTTCGCTTATTGAGCGATAACTGGAGATGGCAAGGCCACCAGCAGGCTGATGTCAAGTGCAGTAGGGGAGTGGGTCAGGGCGCCGACCGAGATGGCATCGACGCCGGTGGCGGCGACCTCCGCAATGGTGTCCAGGGTGATGTTGCCGGAGGCTTCGAGTCGGGTGGTGGAGCCGGAGGTGTTGCGCTGCTCGACGATCTGGGCCATCTGCTCGACCGTCATGTTGTCCAGCAGGATCCACTCGACCTGGCAGCCCAGCGCTTCGCGAGCCTCGTCGGCAGTGGTGACTTCGACCTCGATCGCCACGGCGTTGTCGTCCGCGGACATGCCCTCCCGAACTCGGCGAACGGCCGGAAGGACGCCGCCGGCCGCGGCCAGATGGTTCTCCTTGAGCAGCACCATGGCGGACAGGTCGAGCCGGTGATTGGTGCCGCCGCCGCAACTCACGGCGTACTTGTCCATGGTCCGGAGGCCGGGTGCTGTCTTTCGCGTGTCGAGGAGCGCGACCGGACGCGCTCCGATCGCGGCGACGAATGCCGACGTGAGGGTTGCGATGCCCGACATCCGTTGTGCGAAGTTCAGCGCCACGCGCTCGCCGGTGATGACCGACCGCGCCGCGCCGCTGATCCACGCCAGCGGCTGCCCCGGGACCACCGGATCGCCGTCGGCAACAGCTGCCCGTACCTTCACGGTGGGATCGACGGCGGCGTACACCTCCTGTACGACAGTCAGGCCGGCCACGCGACCGGACTGCTTGGCGATCATCGTCGCCTCGACCTCCAGCGCCTCCGGGACGCTCCATCGGGTGGTGACATCGTCTGCCGCCTGGTCCTCGATCAGTGCGGCCGCCACCGCGGTCCGGACCGTCTCCGTCGTCAGTTGCATCTGCTGTCCTGCTCTCCGTGATGTTTTCGCTTCCGAGGCGATAACTAGATGCACGCTACCATCGGCCTCGTGCTCGCAGCCAAGAAAGGTGATCCGGTTAACTTCCCCAGCTACCCGCACGAGGTGCTCGCCGTGGTCCTGTCCGTTCGCGACGGCAGGCTGTGTGTGCTGCTGTGGAAACGCGGACAGAGCCCGTACCGCGCCCGTTGGGCGCTTCCCGGCGGCGGGGTCGAGTCCACCGAGCGGCTCCGGGACGCCATCACCGGGCACCTTGCGACGAAGGTCGACGTACGCGACGTCGCGCACCTCGAACAGTTGGCCACGCACAGCGCGATCGATCGTGATCCGCGGGCCCGCGTGCTGGCGACGGCCTATCTGGGCCTGGTGCCGTCCGACGTACAGCCGAAGCTTCCGTCCGACACGCTGTGGCACCCGGTCGACGAGCTGCCGCGGACCGCGTTCGATCATCACTTCTTCATCGAGGCCGCGGTCGCGCGGTTGCGCGCGAAACTGTCGTACACGAATATCGGTTTCGCGCTGGCGCCGCTGGAGTTCACCATCGCGGAGCTCCGTGATCTGTTCGGTGCCGCGCTCGGCTATGAGCTCGGCGCCACGAATCTCACCCGCGTCCTGACCCGCAGGCACGTGATCGACCCGACCGAACGGCGAGCCAGCCCGGGCCAGAGCGGCGGCCGTCCAGCGACCGTCTACAAGTTCGTGGCCCGCGAGCTGACCGTCACCGATCCGTTCGCCGTACTCCGCCCACCACGCTGACGTTCAGTGCGGCAGTGCTCCCGTGGTTGTGAGGCCTAGAAGGACGGTTCCCAGCGCGATCCGGTAGATGACGAAGCCGGTGAAGCTGTGGGTGGTGATGTAGCGCAGGAACCAGGCGATGGCGGCGTACCCGACGACGAACGCGATGCCCGTCGCGAGCAGTGTCGGTCCCCAGGCCGGGGTGTCGCCATCGGTTCCGATCTTGGTGAGCTGGAGGAGCCCGGAGGCGAGTACGGCGGGAATCGCGAGCAGGAACGAGTAGCGGGCGGCGGCCTCGCGCCGGTAGCCCATGAGGAGTCCGGCGGTGATGGTGCCGCCGGAGCGGGACACGCCGGGGATCAGCGCCAGCGCCTGGGCGAATCCGTACGCGATGGCGTTGCCGCTCGTGAGCCGGGTGAGTGGCTTGTCGTCGGCGGCGACGCGGTCGGCGATCCCCAGAACGATGCCGAAGCCGATCAGCGCCGCGGCGACCAGCCGCAGATCGCGGAACGCGGTTTCGATGTGATCCTGCAGGACGAGGCCGAGTACGGCGATCGGGATGGTTCCGATGATCACGTACCAACCGAGCTTGGCGTCCGGGTCGCTGCGCAGTTCGCGGCGTACGAGTGATCTCGACCAGGTCGCGATGATCCGGGCGATGTCACGCCGGAAGTAGATCAGTACGGCGGCCTCGGTGCCGAGCTGTGTGACCGCGGTGAAGGCTGCGCCGGGGTCGGGCCAGCCGGCCAGGACAGCGACGACCCGCTGGTGGGCCGACGAGGAGATGGGAAGGAACTCGGTGAGTCCCTGAACGAGGCCGAGGACGACGGCGGAGAACCAGTTCACCGGCGCGAAGCTAGCAGCCAATTCTGAGCCTCAGCTGAGCGGCCGGGTTGGCACTGGCCGCTCACCTGCCACTGCGGCCCAGCAGTGGGACGAATCGGCCGACTGCGGCTGCGTAGTTGCGGTACGTCGTGCCGTGGAGCCTGGTTAGGTGTGGTTCCTCGACTACGCGGACCTGGAGTTGGATGGCGGTGATGAGGGTGACGAGTGCGGCGATGGCGACGAGGTTGGGGGTCATTGCCGCGAGTCCTGCCGCTGCGACGGCCGTGAAGGTGAAGAACGGGTTGCGGGAGAGGCGGAAAAGGCCGGTCGACACCAGATCGGTCCGTTCGTGTGCATCGACCCCGACGCGCCACGTCGTACCCATGGCGTGTTGGGCCACAACGGTCCCGACGCCTCCGAGTACGGCGACGACGCCGCCGAGAATGCCGATGGTTGTGTGCTGCAGGCCGGGGATCGTCGGGAGGCCGAGGAGATCCGCGAGTGGCGCAAGCAGGCCGGCGATCAACGCGAGGGCGAACAGGCGTCCGGCCCACCAGGCAGCGGTTCCGGGCCGGCCGGTGAGTCGGCGGAAGCCGGTGTCGCCCGTACGGCGGCGTTGGTCGAGACTGCGCCAGCCGAAGACGACTGTCAGCCAGGTCGCGCAGAGCGCAAGTGCGGCGATTGCCATTGCCATCCGGTCACCATCCATTAGGCGTGCTGGGGTTGTTCGTGTCGGACATGTCCGCTCGGCTCGAGCTGGAATGTCGCGTGCTCGACGTCGAAGTCCTTCCTGACGCGCGCCTGCAATTGATCGAGTAGCCGGGGAGCGTAACCGTCCTGGAAACACGTCTCCTCGACCACGACATGCGCAGAGAGGACCGGCTGACCGGAGGTCACTGTGGTGACGTGCAGGTCGTGGACCTCGGTGACGTGTTCCACGGTTTCGATGTTCCGCCGGAGCTCGTCAAGGTCGATGTCGCCGGGTGCGGCCTCGAGCAGGATGTGTACGGCGTCACGCAGCAGACGTACCGCCCGCGGCAGGATCAGCAACCCGATCGCCACGGAGACGAGAGCGTCGGCGCGGACGAATCCGGTGGTGGCGATGACGATCGCGGCGATCAGAACGCCGACCGAGGCCGCCGTGTCGGTGGCGACCTCCAGGAACGCGCCCCGCAGGTTCAGGCTTGCGCCGCGGGCACGGAAGAGCAGCGCCAGCGCGACCAGGTTTCCCAATAGCCCGACAAGCGCGAACATGCCCATCGATCCCGCTTCGACCTGGCCCGGTTCGACCAGGCGGCGTACGCCCTGGACGAGGACGTAGAGGCCCATTCCGGTCAGGATCAGGCCGTTCGCGGCGGCGGCCAGGATCTCGGCCCGGGCCCAGCCGAACGTGCGCCGGCCGCTCGGCGGGCGGGCGGCGAGTGTTGCCGCGGCGAGTGCCAGGGCGACGCCGCTGGAGTCCGCGACGACGTGTCCGGCGTCGGCGAGCAGCGCGAGGCTGCCGGACACCATGGCGCCGACCACTTCGACAACCAGGATGGCGAGCGACGCGATCAAGGCGCCGATCAGTGCGCGCCGGTGCTCTCCGGTGGCTGTCGGGTGCCCGTGTCCGTGCCCGCTCATGCCGACTCGGCCGACTTTCGGTTGCTAAAGGCCACATCTGCAGATCTCTTCACATGTGCAATGTAGCGGCGGCGGGCGTTGCTTGTCGAGGACGCTTCGAACACGAGCACGGTCAGCCCGGCAGCCGGTCCGGAGACCCTGCAGGCTGCTCCCAGGGAGCAAGCCGGTGATCAGGCCGCCGACGATGCCGGTGACGAGGCCGAGTTCCGCGGGTACGCCGGAGGCGACGGCGACGCCGATGCACAGCGGCAAGGCGACCAGGAACACGACCAGAGAGGCGGCGATGTCCTTGGTCAGGAAGGGGAAGCGAGGCGACGATGTGTCCTTCGAATCTGGATGGCGCATGTCAGAGCGGTCCGGGAACAATGCGCGAGTCCGAACAGGAGAGGAGTAGGGCGTCGGGTTGCTGGGCCTTGGCGAGTCTGGCGAGTTCGGTGCGGAACTCGGCCACCCGTTGCGGATGACGGCGTGCGTTGTCGATCAGGCGATACATGGAAAGACCTCGGTCTCTGAGTGAGTGCGGGAGGCGATGTCACAGAGAGCGCGTGGAACGGCTGCGGGCCTGCGAGGGCAGGCAGGAGCGGACCCGGCCGTGGCATGAGGTCGCGGGGGTCAGCAACGGATCCAGGCGCGTGGGTCTGTCAGCAGCGGAAGATCTGCAACGCGATGGAGCAGGGCGCGATACGGACACTCCGGGCCTGGTGGTCACGTGCCAGGCGGGAGTGCAACGTCGTGGCACGCGCGTCGACGATGCCATCCGCCGACAGAGCGGCGGCATCGGTTCCCGGTTGGGCCTGACCGGCGCCGGAGATCGCGAGGCGCTCCGTGTCCGAGGCCGGCGGGTGTTCTGAGTCGTGCGCTGGGTCGCCGTCCGCGGTATCGACGACCCCGAGGTCGGTACGTTCGGCAGCACGCTCGATTGCGACCGACTGTACGACGGTGTGCGAAAGAGTGCCGTGGAACAGCAGAGCCGCGAGCACCGCGGTGATCACCGCGGCCGTCCATCGGCCCATGCCACCTCCCGGGTCAATCGGCATCCACAGCGGACAACGCTCACCGACAGTCGGATGGTTCCCTACGCGCTGTGACCATCCCCACGCGGGATTCCCTTGCGCCACCAGGTTACGGAGTGGCTGCGTTTCGTGATGCGGCGTCGTTCGGACCGTGGCCGACCGCTGAGCCGCGGTCGATGTGGTCGGCGTGGAAGAGGGCTTGGGCCAGGAGACCCTGGACGTGGTCGTCGGCGGCCGAGTAGTAGACGAAGGTGCCTTCGCGGCGGCCTTTGACGAGGCCGGCGAGGCGGAGTTTGGCGAGATGCTGACTGACGGCGGTGGGGGCGGCGCCGGCGAGTTCGGCCAGACACGCCACCGACGATTCGCCCTGCAGGAGGGCCCAGAGCACCTTGATCCGGGTGGGGTCGGCGAGCAGGCGGAACGACTCGGCCGCGAGGTGCACCTGCTCCTCGTTCGGCATCTCGAAGTCTTCGATCGACGAGTGCATGGGTCGATCGTAGCGCTACCTGCTTGCCTGCCTGTGTGCGTACCTGCATGTTTGCGCATGTAGGCTAATCGGGTGACGATCCAACTCAACGACTCCCGAGCACCCGACATCAGCCGGCTGAACGAACGTGCCGGCGGCTGGTGGTCAGCCGCATGGACCCTGGCGGAGGTGCGATGGGCGACTGCGGCCACCGCACTGTTCGCCACGGGGCTGGTGGCCCAGCTGGCAGGGGCGCCTGGGTGGCTGACTTGGCCGCTGTTCCTGGCGTGCTACGCGGCCGGGGGATGGGAGCCCGGTTGGGCAGGTCTGCAAGAGCTTCGCGAACGTCGGCTGGATGTCGACCTCCTCATGGTTGTGGCGGCGATCGCGGCCGCGGCCATCGGGCAGGTGCTGGACGGCGCGTTGCTGATCGTCATCTTCGCGACGTCGGGCGCACTGGAGGCCGTCGCGACGAAGCGCACGGAGGACTCGGTCCGCGGACTCCTGGACCTGGCGCCCGACACCGCGACGAGGGTCAGTCGTACGGCGGAGGACGTCGTACCGGTCCGTGAACTCGTGATCGGTGACGAGATCCTGGTTCGCCCGGGGGAGCGTGTCGGCGCTGACGGGACCGTGCTCGACGGATCGAGCGAGGTCGATCAGGCCACCATCACCGGTGAGCCGCTGCCGGTGGACAAGGCGTCGGGTGATGAGGTGTTCGCGGGGACGGTCAACGGAACCGGCGTACTGCGCGTGCGCGTCGACCGTTCCGCCGAGGAGTCGGTGGTGGCGCGGATCGCCGCGCTCGTCGAGGAAGCATCGAAGACCAAGGCGAAGACGCAGTTGTTCATCGAGAAGGTCGAGCAGCGGTACTCGGTCGGTATGGTCACGATGACAGTGCTGCTACTCGTCGTCCCGCTGTTGCTCGGTCACGATTTCACCGCCACGTTGCTGAGGGCAATGACGTTCATGATCGTCGCCTCGCCGTGCGCGGTGGTGCTGGCGACGATGCCGCCGTTGCTGGCCGCGATCGCGAACGCCGGCCGGCACGGCGTACTGGTGAAGTCCGCGGTCGTCATGGAGTCGCTCGGCGCAACGACCCGGGTCGCGTTCGACAAGACGGGAACGTTGACGCGGGGCGCACCCCAGTTGTCGGAGATCCGTCTCCTCGCAGACCTCTCCGACGCCGACGCACTGCGGCTGGCCGCGTCGGCCGAGCACGCGAGCGAGCACCCGCTCGGCGCCGCGATCGTTCGGGCCGCTCGCGAGCGCAAGATCGACCTGCTGCCGGTTGACGACTTCCAGGCGACCGCCGGCCGTGGGATCTCCGCGCGGGTCGACGGTCGCGCCGTTCGCATCGCTGCTCCGCGGGAAGATCTCACCGAGGTGCGCCGGTTGCAGGCGTTCGGGGCGACGGCCGTTGTGATGTCCGTGGACGAATTGCCGGTCGCGGTGTTCGGGCTTGTCGACGAGCTTCGCTCCGAGGCAGCCGGTGTCGTTGCGAACGTCCGTCGGCTGACCGGCGACGGGCCGGTGTTGCTGACCGGAGACAACGCGACGGCGGCGAGCACGGTGGCCACGCAGGTCGGGATCGACGAGGTCCGGGCCGAACTGCTGCCCGATGGCAAGGCCGCCGAGGTACGTCGGCTGCAGGCCGATGGTGCGCGTGTGGCCGTGGTGGGGGACGGGATCAACGACGCGCCCGCGCTGGCCGCCGCGCATGCCGGTATCGCGATGGGCGGCGCCGGCTCCGACCTGACCTTGCAGACCGCCGACGCGATCGTCGTACGCGACGACCTCACCACCATCCCCGCCGTGATCGAGCTGTCGCGACGTGCTCGCCGTGTCGTGATCGCCAACCTCGTCATCGCGGCAACGTTCATCACCGGTCTCGTGATCTGGGACCTCGTCGGCCATCTCCCGCTCCCACTCGGTGTCGCCGGCCACGAAGGCTCGACGATCATCGTGGGCCTCAACGGCCTCCGCCTGCTCCGCAACGCCGCCTGGCCCCGCCGGTAGCCGGGTGCGGGGGTACGTCGAACGTGCCGTACCCCCGCATTTGCTACTGGTGATGCGCGACCAGTTGGTGAGCTGCTTCCGGGTCGAGGGGCTCGGTGTGGATCGTGGCGGACGAGAGGCGTCGTACGCCGTGGATCAGGTCGTGCTCGACCTGGTGGCTCAGGTGGTGCGCGTCGGTGAGGGACGTGTTCGTGTCGACGGCGATTCTGGCCTCGGCGCGGAGGCTGTGGCCGAGCCAGCGGAGCTGGATGCCGCGGACATCGATCACCCCAGGCATGGACCGGATGATCTGCTCGGTCTGGTCGACGAGGGCGGGGTCGACCGCGTCCATGAGCCGGCGGTACACCTCGCGGGCGGCGTCGCGAAGAACGAACAGGATCGCGATCGTGATCAGCAGACCGATGATCGGGTCGGCGAGCGGGAAGCCCAGCCAGGCGCCGACCGCGCTCAGAACCACCGCCAGGCTGGTGAATCCGTCGGTCCGGGCGTGCAGCCCGTCGGCGACCAGGGCAGCCGAACCGATCCGCTTGCCGGTACGGATCCGGTACTGCGCGACGACCTCGTTCCCGAGGAAGCCGACGACTCCGGCGATGATCAGTACGCCGACGTGCCGGACGTCGGACGGGTTGATGAAGCGTATGACGGCCTCGTAGCCGGCATAGGCGGACGACAACGCGATCAGGACCACGACGATGATGCCGGCCAGGTCCTCGGCGCGGCCGAAGCCGTACGTGTACGCACGCGTGGCGAGGCGGCGGCCGACGAGGAACGCGATCGCCAGTGGGATCGCCGTGAGGGCGTCGGCGTAGTTGTGCAGGGTGTCGCCGAGGAGGGCGACCGAGTTGGTGTAGATGACGATCACGGTCTGGATGATCGCGGTCAGGATCAGGCCGGCGAAGCTGATCTTCAGGCAGCGCATGCCTTCACGGCTCGCCTCGAGCGCGGAGTCGACCTTGTCGGCGCTGTCGTGCGAGTGCGGGACGAAGATCTCCTTGAGCTTGCCGAGGAAGCCGTCGTGATGCGCGTGCCCGTGACCGGCGCCGTGCCCGTGCCCATGTCCGTGCCCATGGCCGTGACCCTCGCCGTGCTCGGCGGCCGGCCGATGGTCGTCGTGCTTCTGCTGCTCGTGGCCGTGACCGTGCCCATGACCGTGCCCGGCGGTGGCGGTGTCCTCGTGGGGGTGCTTGTGGTCGTGTTCTGTGGCGCTCATCGGCTCTTCGTCCTCTGATTCGTCAGGTGGCAGCGGCAGGGTCGACGTGAGTCACCGAACCGGTGGCCCGGTGGTGCTCAGGAAACCCGCCGCTGGAGTGTTCGGCGTGGTAGATCGCGTCCTCGACGAGCTGGCTCGCGTGGGAGTTCTCGATCCGGTAGAAGACCTGGATTCCTTGTTTGCGGGTCCGGACCAGCCGGGCCATGCGGAGCTTGGCCAGGTGCTGCGAGACGCCCGCGGGGGACTTCCCGACCGCCTCGGCCAGCTCGTTCACGGGCCGCTCGCCGTCGAGCAACGCCCACAGCAGCCGGACCCGCGTGGGGTCGGACAGCATCCGGAAGACCTCCACGGCGAGGGCGACGTGCTCCTCATCCGGGTCAGATCTATGCAATTGCGTATCTGCGCGCATATGCAGATACTAAGCAGTGCAGATGACCGAGGGCAAGAGGAGCGGCGATGTTCGACGGTGGTTCGACCGATCGGCTGGTCCGGCTTCGTCGCGCACTGCACGCGCGCCCGGAACTGGGCTTCACCGAGGTCATCACGGCCGCGACCGTCGTACGACTCCTCGAGCCGGTCGCGGACGCGATCGCTCTCGGTCGTGACGTGCTGCGGCTCCCGACGAGCGCCGGAGTACCGGGGTCCGCCGAGCTTGCGGACGCTCGTCGGCGGGCCGGTGACGCGGGAGTGCCCGACGAGTTGGTGGAGCTGCCGGTGCGTTGAGCGGCGTACGACGGATGATCGGTCTGCATCTGGGCATCGGTCTGCCCGTCGGTACGGTCGCAGCGTCGGCGCTGGGCGTGATGGCGACCGAGAAGTGGCGCGTGGTCCTGACCGGCCGGTCCGCCCATGCGAGTCTGGCGCCGCAGGACGGACGGCACGCCGTACTCGGTGCTGCTGCGGCGACGCTTGCGCTGCACACTCTTCCGCAGGTCGCCGGCGCGGTGACCCGGCTGAACGTCGGCGCCTTGCACGGCGGTACGGCGGCCAACATCGTCCCGGATCGCGCCGAACTCCTGGTCGAGCTCCGCGCCGACAGTGACAAGGCGCTCGGGTCTCTTCTAGAGCGGGCACGTGAAGTCATCGCGGGCGTTGGGCTGTCGTACGGCCTCGGCTGGGCGGTCGATGTGAGTGGGCGCGCGCTGACGGCGCGATGCGACGAGGCCGAGATCGACGAGCTGCTGGTCGCGGCTGACGGCGTCCCCGGGATCGTCCAGGTACTGCGCGGTGCGCCGATGTCGGCGAGCGATGACGTGACGCTGCTGATGAACGCAGTACAGCGGGACGGGGGTACGGCGACCTTCGTGCTGGTCGGCGCGAGCAGCCCGGCGCCGCACCACCACCCGCTGTTCGACCTCGACGAGCGTTGCTTGCCGATCGCAACCGATTGGCTGGAGGCCGCGATCAGGCGGCCTGCCGACCGGGAGCGAGGAACGTGATGTCCCGGTTGGTCTTGCCCGTGGTGGCGAGGTCGGCGGCGATGTCACCCATCACGGGCGCGAACTTGAATCCGGCGCCGGAGAACCCGCACGTGATCACGAGGCGCGGGTCGGTCGGGGAGAGTCCCACGTACGGTCGTCCGTCCGTGCTGTAGCCCTCGACACCCGTTTGCAGCCGAGCGGGATCCGGATAGAGCCCGGGAAGGTACTCGCGGATGACCGTGCCCACGCGGCGCAGGTAGTCGGCCGGCACGGACCGGTCGACGAACCTCAGGTCCTGGACCACCGGGTGCGCGCCGAACTTGACGCCGACCTTCACTGTGACCCCGTCCAGCGACGGGAACCCGTAGGCGGACACATCGCCGACACGCTCGAACACCGGGAAGATGTCGGCGGTGTAGTCGCTCGCCAGCCGGGCGAGATACCACCCCTGCACCAGCCGACGCGGTACGACGGAACTCACCGCCTCCGGTGCGAGCCCACCTGCCCAAGCACCTGGTGCCAGAACGACCCGCTCGAACGTCTGCTCGTCGTCACCCGTGATGACAGCGATCCCGCCGTCCCGTGGCTCGACGGCAAGCACCTCGGTGTTCAGCCGCACTGTCGCGCCCGACGCGTCGGCACGTGCGATGGCCGAGCTGACACCGGCCTCCGGGCGAAGGTACCCCGCGAGCGGATCGATGACTCCGGCATCGGTCGGCCGTACGACGTGCTGCGGAAAGCGTGATCGCAGTACGTCGGCTGTGAGCGCCTCGTGGGGGAGCCCGTTCTCTTGCGCGGACGCGATCGCGGAGGCGAGAGCGGGTGTGCCTTGTGGACCGATGATCACGCCTCCTGTCTGAGTGAAGAGCTCGCGCTTCGAGTGGTCGCTGAGCTCACGCCAGAGCTCGAGCGCTTCGACGGCGAGTGGTGTGAAGCGCGGATCGCCCTGGCTCTGGACGGAGAAGCGCCGGGTCTCTCCGGCCGAGGCGCCGTGGTCGTGCCCGGCGCTGAACCGTTCGTAGCCGTGGACTGCGATGCCGCGTTCGGCGAGTCGCCACAAGGTCATCGACCCGATCGCGCCCAGCCCGATCACGGCGACCTCAGCGTGTGTCATCGGTTCGTCCTTCCTTCGCGAGCCGGCGCGTCACGAACGCGGTCACCTCGGCGGTCGACGCCGTACCTCCGAGATCGGCGGTGCGGGTGTATGGGTCACGTAACGATTCCTCGATGGCAGACATGAGTGCGGTCGCCGGGTCCGGGAGGCCGAGTTGCTGGAGCATCAGGACGACGGACCAGAGCATCCCGATCGGGTTCGCGAGACCGCGGCCGGCGATGTCGGGCGCGGAGCCGTGCACCGGTTCGAACATCGACGGCCCGGGCCCGTCCGGTGCGAGGTTGGCCGAGGGAGCGATGCCGATGCTGCCGCAGACCGCCGCGGCGAGGTCCGACAGGATGTCGCCGAACAGGTTGGATGCCACGACCACGTCGAAGTCGGTGGGATGTAGCACCATCCGCGCGGCGAGCGCGTCGACGTGCTCGCGGGTCACAGTCACCTTCGGATGCCGGGCGGCGACCTCGTCGACCACCTGGTCCCAGAACGTCATCGTGTGGATGATCCCGTTGGACTTCGTCGCGGACCGGACCCGGCCGCTACGACGCTCCGCCAGGTTCATCGCATACTCCGCGATCCGCTCGACCCCGATCCGGGAAAACGTTGCCTGCTGCAACGCCACCTCGGACCGTCCGTGCCCGAGCCGGCCGCCGACCTCGCTGTACTCGCCCTCGGAGTTCTCCCGCACGACCACGAAGTCGGTGCCCGCGGACCACTCGGCTCGCACCGGTGCCGGCACACCCTCGAAGACCCGCATCGGGCGGAGGTTCACGTACTGCTCAAAGGCTCGCCGGATCGGGATCAACAGACCCCACAACGACACATGATCCGGTACGCCGGGCCAGCCGACCGCGCCGAGCAGGATCGCGTCGTGCGGAGCGAGCAGGTCCAGTCCGTCCGGCGGCATCATCGCGCCGGTGCGCTGGTACCGCTCGCAGGACCAGTCGAACTCGGTGAGCTCGAGCGTCACGTCGTACGACTGCTCGATGACGCGGAGCACCTGTTGGGCGGACTCCATCACCTGGACGCCGATGCCGTCGCCGGGGATGAGCGCGAGTCGCTTGACCGTCACGAGTGGAATCCCGGCGACGAGAGGTACTTGAAGTGCTGGTACTCGTGCAGTCCTTCCGGTCCACCTTCGCGGCCGAGTCCGGACTGCTTCACGCCGCCGAACGGTGCGGCGACGTCGGAGACGAGACCGCGGTTGATCCCGACCATCCCGGTCTGCAGACGACTCGCGACCCGGCGGGCCCGGTCGATGTCCTGGGTGATGACGAACGCGGCCAGACCGTGCTCAGTGTCGTTGCCCGCAGCAATGGCCTCGGCCTCGGAGGAGACCCGTCGTACGGCGGCCACCGGACCGAACACCTCTTCACGCAGAATGTCCGCGGTCGGGGGTACATGGTCGAGCACTGTTGGAGCGACGTAGTACCCGGGACCGTCGGGGAGTTGCGCCTGCGCGACGATCTCGGCGCCCTTCGCGACCGCATCGTCCACCAGCCGACGGACCTTCTGGACAGCTCGGTGGTCGACGAGCGGGCCGAGGTCGGTGTCCTCCTGGGACGGGCGCCCGACGGTGAGGGCGGCCATCCGCGCGGCGAGGGCGCTGACGAACGCGTCCGCGATGCCGTCGGTGACGATGAAGCGGTTGGCGGCGACGCAGGACTGCCCGCCCAGACGCATCTTCGCGATCATCGCCTCCCGGACCGCGAGGTCGAGATCCGCGTCGTCGAAGACCAGGAACGGTGCGTTGCCGCCGAGCTCCATCGACGTCCGCAGGACCCGTCGGCCACTCTGTTCGAGCAGCAGTCGCCCGACGTCCGTGGAACCGGTGAACGAGACCTTCCGCAGCCGCGGATCAGCCAGCAGCGGCCCGCAAACGTCAGCCGGTCGACTGGTCGTGATCACGCTCAGCACACCGGGCGGCGCGCCGGCTTCCAGCACCAGTTCACCGAACACCAGCGAGGCGAGCGGAGTCAGCTCGGCCGGCTTGAGTACGGCGGTGCAGCCCGCCGCGAGCGCCGGCGCGACCTTGCGAGCCGCCATCGCCAGCGGAACGTTCCACGGCGTGATCAACAGACATGGTCCGACCGGCTCGGCCACTGTGACGATGTGGTTCCGCCCGTCGGGCGAGACCGTACTGCGTCCGTGCGGCCGCACCGCTTCCTCGGCGTACCACCGGATGTAGTCCGCCGCGTAGTTCACCTCGCCCCGAGCCTCGGTGATGGTCTTCCCGACCTCGAGCACGAGCAGTTGGGCCAGCCGCTCGCGTTGACTGATCAGCAGATCGAAGAGCCGATGCAGTACGTCGGCCCGCTCCCGCGGCGTCGAAGCGGACCAGGTCGCACTTGCAGCGAGCGCAGCGAGAGCGTCCTCAGGTCCACAGTCGGCAACCGAGGCGATGACCTGCTCGGTGCTCGGGTCGACGACATCGAAGGTGGCGCCGGAGGCGGCCGGGCGCCAGCGGTCGGTCAGAAAGCCGTCCGGGACCGACGTGAGTACATCGGTGCCCCAGGCAACGGTGGTCATGCGGCGATCCTTTCCCCAACCGCTGTGATCGCGGTCGCCATCACGTCGGCGGCGAACTGGATCTCGTCGGGAGTGATGACGAACGGCGGACAGACATGCAGGGTGTTGCCGGCCAACAGTCGCGTGAGGACGCCGCCCTCGCGACACCCACGGATCACGTCGTCCGCGGGCACATCGGGCGACAGCTGCACCCCAGCCATCAACCCGATCGAGCGAACCTCCTGCACGAGCTCGGACGAAGCGAGCGATCCGAAAGCGCCGGCGAGGATCGGTTCCAGCATCCGCACCCGGGCCAACAGATCCTCTTCCTGGAGTACGGCGAGGTTCTCCAGCGCGACCGCGCAGGCGGTGGCGTGACCGGAGTACGTGATGCCGTGCCGGAAGATTGGTGCGTCCGCGCCGGACATGAACGGTGCGGAGACCTGCGCCGAGACCGCCACGGCACCGAGCGGCAGGTAGCCGGACGTGATGCCCTTGGCCATCGTCATGAGATCAGGCTGGATCTCCCAGCGATCACTGCCGAACCAGGCGCCGGTGCGGCCGAAGCCGGTCACCACCTCGTCGGCGATGAACAGGATGTCGAACTCACGACACAGTTCCTGCAATCCAGGCAGGTACCCGTCGGGCGGTGGATGCACCCCGCCGGTACCGACAACTGGTTCGGCGACCAAGGCCGCGATGCGTTCAGGGCCGAGTTCCTCGATGATCCGGCGCGTTTCGGCCAGATCTGCGAGCGGGACACGGGCCGTTTCGGGGATCAGCGAGTCGGTGCCGTAGCCGGCCCGGTTGAAGTCCAGGCCGGCGATCGACGTACCGAAGCCGTGGAGTCCGTGGTAGCCACCCGTCCTGCTCAGCACGACGGTCTTGCCGGTCTGTCCGAGCTCCTGCCAGTAGCGGCGCGCGAGTTTGCAGGCCGCGTCGATGGAGTCGGATCCGCCGGAGGTGAAGATGAACGACGCATCGCGCATCGGCACCAGCTCCCGCAGCCGATCGGCAAGGTTCAGCGCCGGACGGTTCGCGTGGATGCCGAACAGGTGATAGGTCTCCAGCCTCGTCATCTGTTGTGCGGCCGCGGCGGCCATCCGTTCGCGGGCGTGGCCGATGTTGGCGAACCAGAGACCGGCGGGCAGATCGAGCAGGAGTTGACCGTCCTCGGTGGTCAGCCAGGCGCCGTTGGCGGAGGCGACGACGAGGCGTTCCCGCATCGTCGTCGGCATGTGCGCCTGCGGATGCCACAGGGCGGGTGGCGTACTCACGGGATTACCTGGCGCCGGCGGCGGCCGTTTCGGTGCTGAACTCGTCAGCCACCGCCGCGTGGATGTGCAGCATCCGGGCCAGGAGTCCGTTGCCGCGGGTGTAGTTCAGGTCGGTGGTGTCGTCGAAGAAGGCAGTGCCCTGGTCCGGCCTCTTGTCGCTCTTGTCGTCGGGGTACAGCGGGTTGATGGTGTTCTCGATCTTCGGCCAGAGTGCGCGGGCCGCGTGGGTCGACTCGAACTCCAGCGTCATGACGAGGGTGTCCGGGAGCAGTTCGCCGGCGGTCTCCTCGAGCACCGAACCACCGAGGTACCCGGGGTGGTCGCCGAGGGAGCGGAGCCAGTCGGCCAGGTACTGCTTCGCCTCGGCAGCCTTGCCGGGCTGCGGGACGAAGATGAAGAGGTCGCGTCGCTTCGCGTCGAGGTTCACAGGGAAGTCCTTTCGGTGAGGGGGAGTTCGAAGAACATCGCTTTGGTCATGCCGTTCACGTCGTCCTCGACCAGTTCGCAGCCGACCGACAGCCAGAACGGCAGTGCGCCGGGGGAGTGCGGGTAGGTGTGCAGCGCGATCGTGTCGTAGTGGCGCTCCTGCCGGGCACGTTCGACGGTCGCCTGGACGAGCGCCCTCGCGATGTGCCGGCGGCGGTGCTCCTTCAGTACGTAGACACGAACAAGCTGGCCGGTGCGTCCGTCGCGGTAGCGCTCGACGAGATGCTCAGGGCTGAGCCCCTCCTTGAGCGCGCCGCCGCGGATGCCGCAGGTGCCGATCACTTCTCCGGTCGCGGTGTCCTGGGCGACCAGGAGGAAGGGGCCGGTCGGCTGCAGGTACCAGCCGGGGATGTCGTCGATGTCGGCGTGGATGACGGGGTCGTACGTGGACCCGAAGTCCTCGACGACCGAACGCATCATGACCGCTTGCGCGGCTGGGATGTCGGCGCTTGTGAGATCCCGGATCAGGACACCGTCCGGGTCGGTGGCGGTGTGGGCCATGCCAATGATGATGACCCGCGGACAGATTGTTGACAACCCTGAACTTCAGGAAATCTTGCCGTCATTTCGCTGTCACATTGCTCGCTCTCGGTGGCTTGGAAGCCTTGTTTTACGCGTGTTTGGCGACTCGCCGTGTTTCGTCGACAAGGAATGGAAGTAACTGTCAGAACGTCGACAGTGCAGTCGCTTGTGCCGAGTTGTTGACAATCTGGAACGGCCCCTCCTACCGTCCCTGTATCGCACCGGAGCCCGTTCCGACGGCTCCCCTCCCACCAGGTGGTGACGCATGCGATCGATTCGTCCCCTGCACGGCGCCGCGCTCTCGCTCGCCGCACTCCTCTCGGTCACGGCCTGCGGCAGCTTCACCAGTTCCGGCAACGCCGCCGGTGCTGCGGACCGCAGCCTGACCATCGCCCTCCAGTTCACGCCCAAGGCCGGTTACGCGCTCGAGACCGACGACGCGTTCGTTCTCGCGCAGGCCGGGTGCCTGGAGACTCTGCTCAAGTACGACTTCCAGGCCGGCGAGCTGCAGCCGCTGCTCGCGACCAAATGGACCCAGTCCAGCCCGACCACGTGGGACTTCACGCTCCGCCAGGGCGTGAAGTTCCAGGACGGTACGCCGTTCGACGCGAACAGCGTGACGCTCGCGCTGAACAAACTCCTCAAAGCGACGGCGCCACCGCGCGCGTTCAAGCCGTCGGTGATCAGCGGTGTCACGGCGCTCGATGCGTCGACCGTGCGGATCACGACTCCGAAGCCCAGTGCGCTGGTGCCGTACCGGTTGGCCAGCGTCAACACGGGCATCCTGGCGAAGGCGGCGTACGCCGGACGCGGGATCGACCCGGTGAAGCACTGCACCGGCCCGTTCACGATCACGGCCCAGAAGCCTCAGCAGTCGATGTCGCTGGAACGCAACGACGCGTACTGGGGAACGAAGGCGACGCTGGCCAAGGCGGAGGCCAAGTTCCTCCCGGACGGGAACGCGCGGGCGACGCAGGTTCGCACGGGGGAGTCGCAGGTCGGCCTAGGCATCCCGGCCGCGAGCGTCCAGGAGCTCCAGGGCGACAAGTCTCTGACGGTCTCGGAGGCGAACACCCCGCGGACCACGGGCCTGTACCTGAACGACAGCAAGGCGCCGTTCACGAATCCTGATGTCCGCAAAGCGATCCAGATGACGATCGATCTCGACGCGGTCGCCAAGACGATCTACTCGGGAACCGTCACGCCGGCCTTCGGACCTTTCGCGGCGAGCGAGCCCTGGGCGCCGAAGGGTGTCGAACCAGCCAAGCACGACGTCGAGGTGGCGAAGGCCCTGCTGCAGAAGGCCGGATACGGTCCGGGCAAACTGACGCTCACGCTGCGGGCCTACACCGAACGCCCCGAGTTCGGCGATCTGGCCGCCGTGGTCCAGGACCAGCTGAAGCAGATCGGTATCACGGTCAAGGTCTCGATGTCCGACTACGCCGGCCTGGAACCGTCGCTGCTCGGCGGCAACTACGACATGGCGCTGCTGTCCCGGAACCACCTGACCGATATCGCCGACCCGATCGGGTTCCTGGACGCGGACTACACCTGCAAGGGCTCGTTCAACATCAGCCACTACTGCGATCCGGCCTTCGACGCGCGACTCGCGCAGGCGAACGGCGAGAAGGATCCCGCCGCCCGGTACGCGATCTATGCCGAGCTCGCCAAACAGCTGCAGGAGAAGGCCGTCACGGTGTTCATGGTCTCGGACAAGACCATCGCGGCCCGGCGTTCCGGCGTACAGAACTTCGTCGACGACCCGCTGGGACGGTACGCGCTGACTCCCCAGCTCTCCCTGACCGACTGATCTCCCAGAAGGGGCACGCCCATGGAACTCCTCGGGTTCAAGCCGAAGTACATCACCTTCGACTGCTACGGCACGCTGACCAACTTCCAGATGAACGACACCGTGCGGCCGTTGATCGACGGCGTGATCCCGCCGGAGCACACGGACCGGTTCCTCAAGGACTTCCGCGCGTACCGGATCGACGAGGTGCTCGGGGAGTTCAAGCTCTACCCGCTGGTACTGCGTGATTCCTGGCAGCGGACCTGCAACCGCTGGCGGATCCAGTTCAAGCCGTCCGACGTCGACGCGATCATCGCCTCGCTCGGCACCTGGGGCCCGCACGCCGACGTACCGGAGCCGCTGGAGAAGCTCGCTTCGCACTACCCGTTGGTGATCCTGTCCAATGCGGTCGACAGCATCCTGGCCGGCAACGTCGCGAAGCTCGGTGTCGATTTCCACCGGGTCTTCACCGCCGAGCAGGCCGGCGCCTACAAGCCGCGGTATCGCGCCTTCGAGTACATGCTCGACCAGCTCGCCGTCGACCGGACCGAGATCCTGCACGTGTCGTCACACATCTGGTACGACGTGATTCCGGCGCACGAGCTCGGGATCAAGCACAAGGTCTACGTGAACCGCGGGTACGACCCGTCGACGCCGTACTACGAATACGCGGAGACGAGCGACCTGACCGGCGTACCGGGTCTGCTGGGGCTGTGACGCCATGAAGCTCACCTCGTACTGGCTCGACACGGCCAAACCGGCGGGGGACTTCCGGCACCAGGAGCTACCGGCGTCCGTGGACGTGGCGATCGTTGGCGGCGGCCTGACCGGCCTGTCCACGGCGCTGCACCTGGCCAAGCAGGGAGCCTCCGTCGCGGTCCTCGAGGCGCACACTCTCGGCTGGGGCGCCTCGGGGCGCAACGGCGGGATGGCGACGACCGGCCTGGCGATCGATTTCACCAAGGGCGTCGAACGCTACGGGCTCGACACTGCGACCCGGATGTTCAAGCTGTACAACGAGGCGATCGACACGATCGAAGAGGTCGTCGACAGCGAGGGTATCGACTGCGACTTCGAGCGGGTCGGCAAGCTGAATCTGGCCTGCAAACCCACGCACTACGAGGAGTTCCAGCGCTCGGCCGAGTTGCTGTCCCGACACGCGGGCCACGAGATGACGCTCGTCCCACGCAGCGAGATCCGTGACGAGATCGGCAGCGACTTCTACCACGGGGCGATGATCGACCCGATCGCCGCCGGCGTGCACGTCGGCAAGCTGTGCAGCGGTCTCGCGATGGCGGCGTCGCAGTACGGCGCCTCGCTGCACGAGGACTGTGAGGTCGTCCAGCTGGAACGGATCGGCGAGCGACGCCACCGGGTCGTCACCTCGCAGGGCTCGCTGCTCGCGGACGACGTGGTCGTCGGAACCAGCGGGTACTCCGGCCGGCTGCTGCCGTGGCTGCGCCGCCGGGTGGTGCCGATCGGCAGCTTCATCGTGGTCACCGAGCCGCTGGATCGCGCGGTCGTCGACGAGTTGTTGCCGAAGCGCCGCGTCGCGTCGGACAGTAAGAACCTCGTCTACTACTTCCGGATCACCCCGGACAACCGGCTGCTCTTCGGCGGCCGCGCGCGGTTCGCGATGTCCAACCCCGGCTCGGACCTGCGGTCGGGTGACGTCCTGCGGCGGGCGGTCACGAAGGTCTTCCCGCGGTTGAAGGGCGTCGGGATCGACTACTGCTGGGGCGGTCTGGTGGACATGACCCTCGACCAGATGGTGCACGCCGGCCGCAAGGACGGAGTGTTCTACTCGGTCGGCTACAGCGGTCACGGCGTCCAGATGGCGACGCACATGGGCAAGGTCGCGGCACAGGTGATCGGCGGCGACTCGCGCGCCAACCCGTGGGGAGATCTGACGTTCCGAGCGGTCCCGGGGCATGTCGGGCCGCCGTGGTTCCTGCCGCCGGTGGGTGCCTACTTCCGCTTCCTGGATCTCGTGAAGTAGCTCGGAGGCTCGTGATGCGATTCCTGGCCAGGCGGTTGGCGGTGCTGGTCGCCGCGCTGCTCGCGGTGTCGTTGCTGGTGTTCCTGATTCCCTACCTGACACCGGGAGATCCCGCACGCAAGATCCTCCGCGGGCGGGTGAACTCGATGGAGATCGATCCCGCGCAGCTGGAGTCGCTGCGAGCGCAGTTCGGCCTGAACCGCCCGGTGCTCGTGCAGTACGCCGATTGGCTCGGCTCGGTGCTGCGCGGGGACTTCGGGTACTCCTACACCAGCCAGGCCGCGGTGATGCCACAGATCGGTGCGGCAGCGATGGTCACCCTGGTGCTCGCCACCGGTGCGCTCGGACTGGCCGTCGCGATCTCGCTGCCGTCGGGGATCATCGCTGCGATGCGGCGCGGCGGCCCGATCGACACGGCGATCACGACCGTGACACAGGGCTTCGTCGCCGTCCCGGAGTACTGGCTGGCACCGCTGCTGATCCTTGTATTCGCGGTCAAGCTGGGTTCGTTGCCCTCGGCGGGCTGGGCCGGGCCGGCCTGGATGGTGCTGCCGTGCGTGACGCTGGCGCTGCGGCCGATCAGCTACTTCACGCAGATCACGCGCGCATCGATGGTCGAGGTGCTGGAGTCGCCGTACATCGTCGGTGCCCGCGCTCGCGGCCTCGGGCGCTACCGGACGATCGTGCGGCACGGGATCCGGAACGCGCTGATCCCGGTGCTGACACTGTTCTCGGTGTGGCTCGGCGGTCTGCTGGGCGGCTCGGTCGTGGTGGAGGTGATCTTCGGGATCCCGGGGATGGGGCGGCTGGTCTACAACGCCGTACACAACGGGGACATCCCGCTGATCCAGGCCTCGATGGTGACCATCGTGACGATCACCGTCGTACTGGCGACCGTGACCGACGTGCTCTACACCGTGATCAACCCGACCGTGAGGGGGAGCCATGTCGGTTCTTGACGGCCCCAAGACGATGAGCGTCGTGGACGGCGCCCAGACCGGGACGGCGCGCAAACAGCGTTCCGCACGGAACATCTTCCGGCAGCCGTGGACGCTGACGGTCGGGGCCACGATCCTCGGTCTCGTCGTGGCCGTGCTGTTGCTGACGCCATGGATCGCCCCGTCGGACCCGGCGCATCAGGACCTCACGCAGCGACTGGACGGCAGCAGCGCGGCGCACTGGCTCGGCACCGATCAACTCGGCCGCGACCTGCTCACCCGGCTGATGTACGGCGGACGGTTCTCGGTCACGATCGCCGGGATCACGGTGATCATCTGCGCCGTTCTCGGCACGCTGATCGGCATTCTCTGCGCCCGCGTCCGCGGTGCCTTCGACGAACTCGTGATGCGCGTCTGCGACGTACTGCTGGCCTTCCCTGAGATGATCGTCGCGATGTTCGTGGTGTCGATCCTGGGGGCGAGCAAGACGACGTTGATCCTGGCACTGGCCGTCGGCGGCTGGACGCCGTTCGCCAAGCTCGCCCGCGGTGTCGCGATGGAGGTCGACGCCCGCGGGTTCATCGAGGCGGCCCGGGCGCTGGGATGCTCGCGGCGGTTCATCGTGCTGCGGCACCTGCTGCCGAACTCGCTGAACCCGCTGCTGGCCCACGCCGCGCTGCGCTTCGGTCACAAGCTGATCACCGTCGGCGCGCTGTCGTACCTTGGGTTGGGGGTCCAGCCGCCGGCGGCGGACTGGGGTTCGATGCTCGCCGCGGCGCAGCCGTTCCTCAGCCAGGCACCGCATCTGGTCGTCTACCCAGGGCTGGCCATCTTCGTCACCGCACTGAGCGTGACGATGATCGGTCAGGGGATCAACGCGCGTCGAGGGAGCCGGTCGTGAGTACGCCGCGATCGGCCGCGCACCGGAGAGAGGACACCATGGCAAACAGCTCAGAGGGCCGCAAACGGCCGACCCGAGTGCCCAAGCCGACGCTGGCGGCGGTGATCGTCTCCGAACTGCGGGAAGCGATCATCACCGGGCGGATCCCACCGGGCAGCCAGATGAACGAGGTCGAGCTCGCCACCCGCTTCTCGACCAGCCGCGGGCCGGTGCGGGAAGGCATGCAGCGCCTGGTGCAGGAAGGACTCCTGGTCAGCAGCCCGCACCGCGGCATCTTCGTCCCGGTGCTGTCCGCGGACGACGTCCAGGATCTGTACTTCGCTCGCTCGGCGCTGGAACGTGCCGCGATGCTGCGGCTGGCCGAACGCGGGATCCCGGCCGCCACGCTCGCGACCCTGGAACAGGTGCTGGGGGAAATGGAGCTCGCCCTCGATGAGGGCGACGTCCGAGCTGTGGCAGCGGCCGATCTGCAGTTCCACGAGGCGCTGGTCGCCGCGGCGGACAGTCCACGGCTCCTGCAGATGTACCAGGCGCTGCTCGGCCAGATGCGGCTCGGGCTGAACCTCGTGATCGACACCTACGCCGAGCGGTCCGGCCTGATCGAGCAGCACCAGGTGATGCTGCACCAGATGAAGACCGGCGACCGCCGAGCCCTGACCGACGCCATCGACCACCACTTCGACATCGCTGACGAGGACATGTCCGGCGGCCACAGTCACGGGAACGGCCACAGTCACGGGAACGGCCACAGTCACGGGAACGGCCACAGCCACGGTGGGGACGCCCGCGTGTTCAATCGCTGAACGACGCCGGGCGGCCGCCCCGCCCGGCGAGGAACCGAGGCAACCATGGAACCCCTGCTCGAGATCGACGGCTTGACCGTCGGTACGCGTACGGCGGCCCGGCCGCTGCTCGACGACGTCAGCCTGCGGGTCGCCCCAGGTGAGGTGCTGGCAGTCGTCGGCGAGTCCGGATCCGGCAAGAGCCTGACCGCACTGTCCGTCATGCAGATGCTGCCGTCGACGCTATCGATGTCGGCGACCGCGATGCGTCTGGAAGGCACAGATCTGATGTCGTTGCGCGGCCGCGAGGTCGACAGGCTGCACGGCGGCCGGATCGGGATGCTGTTCCAGCAGCCGCGCCGGATGCTCGACCCGACCGCGACGGTCGGCAGCCAGGTCGCCGAGCCCCTGGGCCGGCACCTGCACCTGAGCCGCCGCGATGCGCGTCGGCGTGTCCTGGAGTTGCTCGCCGACGTCGGGATCGACGAGCCCGAACGCCGCGCCCAGGCCTACCCGCACCAACTCTCCGGTGGGCTCGCGCAGCGGGTCATGATCGCCGTCGCGCTGGCCGCGTCACCGTCCCTCCTGATCGCCGATGAGCCGACCACCGCGCTCGATGTCACGGTCGAGGCCCAGATCCTGCAGCTCATCGAACAGAAGAAACGCGAGCTCGGGATGAGTGTCCTGTTCATCTCGCACGACCTGACCGTCGTCGCTTCGATCGCCGACCGGATCGCCGTCATGTACGCCGGCCGCGTGGTCGAGATCGGGACCGCCGACGAGATCCTCACGAACCCGGAACATCCGTACACCAAGGCACTGATCGAGTGCGCGACGCTGCGACCCGACGCCAGCGGCCAGCTGTACGTGATTCCCGGCGGCAGCGACAGCGCCCGCGAACTCGACCACGGCTGCCGCTTCCGGCCCCGCTGCGGCCTGACCGAGCAAGCGCGCCTGGAAAAGGTGTGCGACGCGAACGAACCGGTCCTGCTGTCGATCGGCGGAACTCCGACCGAGCACGCGTGCCGTTGCTGGGGAACCACCGACGAGAGGGAGGGCGCATGAACGCCCTGGTCGAACTGGAGAGCGTCGTCAAACACTTCCCGCTGCGACGGCGGGGCTTCGGCAAGCGCGAGTTCGTGCACTCCGTCGACGACATCACCCTGAGCGTCGACAACGGTACGTCGCTGGGCATCGTCGGCGAGTCCGGTTCGGGCAAGAGCACCCTCGCCCGGATCATCCTCGGTCTGCAGGAGCCGGACACCGGCCGGGTCGATGTCGCGGGTGTCCGGGTGACGTCGCTGAAACGCAAGGATGACAAGGCGTTCCGGCGGAAGGCGCAGATCGTCTTCCAGGACCCGCACGCGGTGATGGATCCGCGGATGACGGTCCGCCAGAGTCTGACCGCCGTACTGGCGCAGCATCGGATCGGTGATCATGCGGAGCGGGAGACGCGGGTCGTGCGGGCGTTGCGGGAGGTCGGCCTGGATGCGGAGTACCTCGATCGGTATCCGGCCGACTGTTCCGGCGGGCAGTTGCAGCGGGTGGTGATCGCGCGAGCCTTGTTGCTCGAGCCGGAGTTGTTGGTGTGCGACGAGCCGACGTCGGCGCTAGATGCTTCGGTGCAGGCGACGGTGCTGAACCTGATCGGTCAGTTGCGCCGGGAGCGTGATCTGACGATGGTGCTGATCTCGCACGATCTCCGGGTGGTGCGGCTGACCAGCGATCGGGTGGCTGTCATGTATCTCGGGCAGATTGTGGAGACGGCCGACCGGGAGCAGTTGTTCACCGACGCGCGCCATCCGTACACGCTTGCGCTCCTTGCTGCGGCGACGCATGCGAAGGGGGAGGAGCGCGTCGTCGCGCAGGGCGAGCCGCCGTCACCGGTCCATCCGCCGGCCGGCTGCCGCTTCAACACGCGTTGTCCGTTGGCGACGGATCGGTGTCGTCTGGAAGCGCCCTCGCTGAGTGTGGTCGACACTGGACACGAGGTGCGGTGTCTGCGGGCCGACGAGACCCGCGAGGCGCTGGCATGACGTCGGCGGTCGCGTGCGAGTTCCACGAGGAGTTCTTCGAGCCGGCCGGCGACGCCTTTCTGGAGGGTCGTTGGACGTGGGGCTCGCGTGCTCTGGAGGTTCTTGATCCGGGGTCGGGAGAGGTCGTGGGCACGGTTTCCGAGTCCGGTGCTGCCGAGGTCGATCGGGCGATCAGCTATCTGGCGCGTGAGTACCCGCGAGCCGATTGGCCGCTGTGGGCGCGACGCGAGGCGATGACAACTGCCGCTCGTCTGGTCGATGCGCGTGCTGCTTCACTGGCGGCCTTGATTGCGGCCGAGTCGTCGAAGACGCTGCGCGAGGCATCGGCTGAGGTGCGGCGGGCCGCGGAGACGTTGCGGTTGTCGGGAGAGGCTGCTGCTGCGCTCGAGGGCCGGACTGTCCCGTTCGAGAACACTGAGCGGGGCGCTGGGTGGATCGGTTGGTCCACGCGAGAACCGGTCGGGATCGTCGGTGCGATCACGCCGTACAACGATCCGCTCAATCTTGTGGCGCACAAGCTCGGGCCCGCGTTGCTCGCCGGGAACGCCGTCGTACTGAAGCCGTCGGAGTTGACGCCGCTGTCGGCGTACGCGTTGGTGGAGATCTTGCTGGAGGCGGGTGTGCCGGGTTCGCACCTGGCGCTGCTGACCGGGCTGGAGGCGGCACGCGCACTGGTCGACGACGATCGGGTTGACGTGATCTCGTTCACCGGTGGACGGCGTACTGCTGACCAGATCGCGGGGCAGGGGCGGGCGCGGAAGTTGTTGATGGAGCTCGGCGGCAACAACGCGTTGATCGCCTGCGCGGACGCCGATCCTGCCGAGGTGTCCGCGGCGATCGTTGACGGCGCCTTTGGTGTGGCCGGCCAGAACTGCCTGTCGGTGCAGCGAGCCCTGATTGCCCGGCCGCTGTACGACGAGATCGTCGAGCGGGTCGTCACGCTGGCCTCCGCACTCCGCGTCGGCGCCAAAACCGATCCGTTGACCGATCTTGGGCCAATGATCAGCTCAGAGGCCGCCACCGTGGTCGCCGAGCGCATCGCGGGAGCTGTCGCCGCAGGGGCGGTTCTGCACTGTGGTGGCCAGCGGCAACGGTCCTACGTGCATCCGGCGGTTCTGACCGGCGTACCGCACGACTGCGATCTCTGGCGCGACGAGATCTTCGGGCCCGTCGTCGTACTGGAACCCTGGGACGACCTGACCACCGCGATCGCGGCGGCCAACGCTGTCGACACCGGTCTCCAGGCCGGCGTCTTCACGCACGATCTCGACCGAGCCCTGCAGATCGCCGAATGCCTTCGGGTCGGTGCCGTCCTCATCAACTCGAGCTCCGACTACCGGATCGACGCGATGCCCTTCGGCGGCTTCAAGTCCTCCGGCGTCGGCCGTGAAGGCATCACCAGCGCCATCGAGTCCCTCACCGAGCCCAAAGTGGTCGCCATCCGCCGTACGTCACGCTGACATCCCTACGGTCGTTTCGCAGGTGCCCAGCAAATACTGTGCTCTGAATTCGCGTGGGCTCATGCCGTAGCGCTGGCGGAATGCGGCGCTCAGTGCGCTGTTGGAGGAGAAGCCGCAGGTGTGGGCGAGGTCGCCGATGACGATGCGGACGGGGCTGCGCAGGCGTTCGTGCACCAGCGCGAGTCGTTCTTCCCGGATCAGTTCCCGGGGCGTCGTACCTGCCTGCTGCATGGCCAGCTGAACCTGCCGCAGCGACCAGCCCAGGGCACGTGCCACCGTTGCGCCGGTCAGCCCCGGATCGGGGGCGTGCTCTCGCACGTAGCGTCTGACCATCGCCTGGACCTCGCTCAGGCCGCCCTCGGTGTCCGGTCGGTCGTCACCGATGGCGAGCATGCACAGCAGATCGACCAGCCGATCGCAGACCGCGTCGAATTCGGCTGCCGACAGGTGGGCCCGCTGAGCGAACAGTCCACCCAGCATGCCGACAAGAACCCGGCCCAAGCCGCGGTTGGTGTCGAGAATCCGGGATGCCGAGCGGCGCGCCCCGGGGCGCAGGCGGGTGTCCACCTCCGCCCCGGGAATCGTCAGCAGCGCGATGTCGGCGTGGTCGAGCTTCGCCGCGAACGGCGAAGTCGACGACGCCAAGAACGCCCCACCCGGGCCGACCCGAAACTCCCGACCATCTTGGCTGACCAGCAACTGACCGCGGATCGTCACCATGAGCGTGCGGAGGTCGTGCGGATCCTCCGACGCCATGGCGGCGGTTCGATGTCCCTGCGCACAGTCGGCCGACACCCGGCCGAGCGTGTAGGCGACCGTGCCGATGCGCAGCAGCCGGCCCCGGAAGGTCCCCGGCGAACACGTCGGATCCACCCGGTACCGGGTGGCCGCGCTGATCACGCTCATCCAGTATTCGACACGTTCCGGTGGTCTGACATCGTCAGTCGTCCACGAGTCGACCGAATAGGGCGAACCCGGGGCACCACGCGTGCAGATCGCGGTTGACATAGGGACCTCACTTGTTCCGGCGCAAAAGAGCCTTGGGCGGTTGGTTCTAAGGGCTCGTCAAACGACGGCGGACGCTCAGTCGAGTGCGTCGATGGCCTTCTTCGCGGCCGCGTGCAGCGGCACGGGGTCGGTCATTGCAGCGTTCTTGAGGTCGATCCCCTTGGCCGCGGGATTGACTTTCACAAGGGCTTCTTTGTTCTTGAGGAGCAGGCTGGTGAGCTTCTCGGCCAGGTCGTCGGGCATGTCCTTACGGACCAGCAGCAGGTTCGGCACGATGATCGTCGCGGTGTCGGTCGGCTGCTTGTACGCCGCGGCAGGGATCACGCCCGCGGCGTACACCTTTCCGTGCTCCTTCTGCAGGACGGGCAGCACGTCGTCGAGAGGGAGGAAGCGCACCTTGTTGCCCATCGACGTCGTCAGGTCGGTGATGCCGCTGGTGGGCAGGCCGCCGGACCAGACCAACGCGTCGATCTGTCCGCTCTTCATCGCGTCCACCGACTCGGGCAGGCCGAGCCGCTGCGCCGTCACGTCCTTCACCGGGTCGACGCCGGCGGCGGTGAGCAGGCGCCGCGCGATCACCTCGGTGCCGGAGTTCGGCGAACCGGTGGAGACCCGCTTGCCCTTCAGATCGGCCATCTTCGTGATGCCGGACGCCGCCCGTACGACGACCTGGGTGTAGTTCGAGTACAGCCGGGTCAGCGCGACGACGTCCTGCGGCGCGGTGAAGCTGTCCTTGCCCGCGACCGCGTCGGCGGCGGTGTCGGCCAGGGAGAAGGCGATGTCGTAGTTCCCGGCGGTCAGTCCCTGGATGTTCTGCACGGACGCGCCGGTCTCGCTGGCGGTGGCGCGATACCCCTCGAGGTTGTCCGAGATCAAGGAGGCTAGGGCACCGCCGAGCTGGTAGTACACGCCGGTGGTGTTGCCGGTCGCGATGGTAAGGCGACCGCCTGCCGCGCCGTCACCCTTCTCGGGCTTGCGTTGCCCGCCGCAGGCGGCCATCGAGACCGTCAACGCGAGTGCGACCACCAGAGTGGACAAAGAACGGAGTCTCATGAGGGTAAGGGCCCTTCCGTGGTGTTCCGCAGGCGTTGACGCCGTGCGAGGTTGATGACGACGGCGACCCCGAGCAGCCCCAGGCCGACGCCGATCGTGATGGGTGCGAGATAGAGCAACAGCAATGCGGCAGGGACACAGAGGACACGCTCCAGCCAGCCGGTCCGGACGACGATCCATCCACCGGTGACCACCGCCAGCGCGGCGACGGCGAGCGCCGAGACCACCAGCGTCCAGGCCGCACCTCCCAGACCCTCGAGACCGAGCAGGTTGGCCCCGTTCGGCGTCAGCACGAACGCGAAGGGCACCAGGAACGCAGGCAGCGTGTACTTCCACGCCTGCCACATCGTCGGGATCGCCCGCCCGCCGGTGATCGCCGCCGTCGCGACAGCAGCGAGAGCGGTGGGCGGCGAGACCTCCGACAGGACGGCGTAGTAGAAGATGAACATGTACGCCTCGGCCGGGGCCACGCCGAGCTGGAACAGGGCGGGCGCGATCACCACGGCGGCGATGATGAACGATGCGGTGACGGGCACCGCCAACCCGAGCACCATGACCGCGAACGCCGACAGCGTGACGGTCATGATCAGTACCACGGTGTGGTTCTCGGAGATCGCGGATGCCGCGGACACGATGATCTCGGCCAGGTTCAGTCCGAGACCGGTCTGGGTGACAACGGCGACGATGATGCCGGCGACGGCACAGGTCGCCACGACGGGGAGCACCGAGCGAGTGCCCTGCGCGAGCGCCATACCGAGCCGGCGTGGCGTCAACCGGTGCTCACGGTCCAGGAACGACAGCCCGATCTGCAGCAACGTCGCGTAGACGACGGCCTTGAACGGCGGAATGTCCATCGCCATGAAGCCGATGATGAGGAACAGCGACACGAAGTGGTATCCGAACCGCAGCAGCAGTCGGCGCGCCGACCGGGTCGACGGCTCGGCCGCTTCCGTGCCGTGGCGCCGGGCGTCCATCTCGATCGCCAGCAAGATGCCGAGGTAGTACAAGACTGTCGGGACCGTCGCGTAGCCGAGCACCACGAGATAGCTGACCTGGAGATACTCGGCGATGATGAACGCCGCCGCGCCGAGCGTGGGCGGCGACAGGATCGCCCCGATACCGGCCGCTGCCAGCATGCCGCCCGCCGGCTCGGACGGATATCCCGCGCGGCGCAGGATCGGCCAGGCGACCGTGCCCAGCGACACCGCCGTCGCCGTACCGGAACCCGACACCGTGCCCAGCAAGAAACCCGCCAGCGTGACGGTCCGCCCAGGCGCCGTACGGCTGCGTTTGAACGCCGCGAACGATACGTCGATGAAGAACTTCCCCGCACCCGAAGCGTCCAGTACGGCGCCGTAGATCGTGAACAGGACGATGTAACTTGCCGCCACAGACAACGGCGTCCCGTAAAAGCCCGCCGTACCCATGAACAACTGCGCCACGATCGCCGAGAAGTCGAATCCTTGGTGCGCCAAGGCCCACGTGTACGGCAAATAGCCGCCGTAATAGGCGTAGGCGATGAACAAGAGGCTCACCACCGGCAGAACCCAGCCCGTCGTACGCCGACACGCCTCCAACGCCAGCACCAGCAGCAGCGACCCCGCGAGCAGATCGAGCTGTGTAGGAGCCTGCCGACGCTCGAGAAACGCGTCGAAGTCCAGCAACGGGTACAGCGAGACCATCAGTGCAACCGCCGCCAGGACCCAGTCCGCCACCGGCGGGTCGTCGCTGCGTCGATCTGCGCGGAACGGGTTCAGGAACGCCGGCACCCGCCAACCGCGGTAACACAACAGCGCCCCCGGCAACACCGCGGCAAGAAACAGCATCAGATAGAACTGCGTCCCCGCGGGAATCGGAAAGAATACCTGCACCAGAACGCCGACACTGATCAATGCGCAGCACACCGAGAGGGCGCGGTCCAGCGCCGGGCTCAGCCTCCGCGCCGGCCTTTCCTGCTCGAAAGCAGCCAGTTCTTCTGCGCTCGGGCCGGTGCTCACCGAATCGGTAATGGCAGTCATATAGCGCTCGTTGCCATAAGGGGCCTCCTGTGAATGATCTGCCGCAAACAATCCTCAGTTCACAGGTGGCCCACAACCCCCACCGCGGCATCCTTACCTCGCCTTAAGAAGAATCCCTGGACAAGGTGGTGCGGAACGCAGCGAGTTCTCCTGACCGGCGGCGGGCAGTCGATCAGGCGCGCCGCCGGTGCAGGAGAACTCGGGTTCAGATTTCAGCAGATACTGAAGATGTTGTGCCCCCAGGCCTTCCACGAGACCACGCACTTCGTCTTCTGCTTGGGCTTGTCGTTGCGATGTGGAGAGCGGGTGTCTCCACCGAGCATGTCGTAGAGCAACCAGAGGCCGAGGCCTCGTCTGAAGGCCTTTCCATCGGCTCTGAACTCGCCCTTGACCTTGCCGAGCTGTCCCCGCGGGGTGACGCCGCCCTTCTTCCAGATCTCGCCGACCCGGTAGAGGGTCCAGGTTCCACGGGCGTAGACGTACCACTTGACGGCGTGCCACTGGCCACCGTCGGCCTCCCCCTTCGCGAGCGCCGAGCCGAGGACGGCGCAGGTGTTCGCCGGGGTGCCCCGGATGAACCGGCAGACCGCGAAGCCGGCGCCGGCCACCTTCACCTGTGCCCAGGCCTCGCCGCCGAGGATGGAGTTCCCCTTCTTCTTGGGGCGGTGTTTCGCCTTGCGGTGTTCCTTCTTCTTGGGCTTCTTGGCGTGTTTCTTCGCCTTCTTCTTCTTGAGCTTGGCCGCCTTCTCACGCGCCTTCTTGGCGGCGGCCTTCTTGGCGGCCCGCTTGGCCGCGGCGATCTTCTCCTTTTTCTTCTTCGCGAGGTAGCGCTGGTAGTCGCAGCCATCGCAGTAGTGGGGGGCGGCCTTCTTGGTGGCCTTCTTGTGCTTCTTGGCTTTCTTCTTCTTGGGGGCGTGGTTGTAGCCGCCGCAGCCGTCGCAGTAGTGGCCGCCGGGCAGGACGCGCCACTGGCCGTCGGGGTCGCTGGCCGTGATCGGGGTGTTGTCGGCGTACGCGTAGCCGTTGAGCTGTTGCGGGTTGTCGAAGTCGGCGACGGGGTCGGTGGAGATGAAGCGTCCGCGGGCGGAGTCGTATTCGCGGGCGCCGAGATGGGTGAGCCCGGTGGGGTCGTCGACGCCGTCGACGTACCCGTGTTGGTCGGGCCAGGTCGCGGGCTTGGTGCCGCGGTCGACGCCGAACGGGGTGAAGCGGCGCTGCTCCTGGCTGAGGTCGGTGGCGTTGACCGAAAGGGTGTTGGTGCCGTTGTGGTCGGCAACGGTGAAGGTCAGACCCGACTCGTTGCGGACGGCGCTGGGGGCGCCGAGGTCGTAGTAGCGGGTGGCTGTCACTGTGCCGGCGGGGCTGAGGTGGACTTCGGAGTTGTCGAGGTAGAGGGTGCTGCCGGCGGTGTCGCGGGCGATGAGCCGCTCACCGTCGGCGTCGTACAGGTAGCTGGTGGCCTTGCCGTTCTCGGTGAGGGTCGCCAGATTGCCTTCGGCGTCCCAGGTGAGCGTCTGGGCCTTCCCGGCGACGTTGCGGGCAGTGGTGTTGCCCACGGCATCGTAGGTGAAGGTGTCGGTCCGGGTGCCGGTGGCGACGCCGCCAAGCGCGTGCGGTCGGGGCCCTCCGGCGGCTGGGTAGGTGTAGTTGGAGGTGGTGGCGGCGCCGGTGACCGGGTCGTGGTTGGTTTCGCTGAGCCGGTTGCCGGTCTTGTCGTAGGTCCAGCCCTGCCAGTACGGCGCGGCTCCGGCCAACGCGGTGGCGCTGGGTTGGGCGGCGCAGTCGGCGGCAGGGGTCCATGCCTCGGTGAGGCGGCGCAGGTAGTCGTAGCTGAAGCACTGGACATCACTCACACCGTCTTGAGGTGTGTCGGCGATCTTGGTGATGTTGCCCGCCGGGTCGTAGGTGTACTTCACGTCCGCCAGGTGTTCAGGGGCAGTGGAGCGGTCGACCATGACCCGGTCCAGGTTCCGGGTCGCGTCGTCGTAGAACGCGGTGTGGACGACCTGCTTGCCGGCCGCGGCTGACAGGGTCGACTGGGCGACCTCGTCGTAGGGCGTGTATGTCGCCGCGGTGAGCATCGTGCCGAGACCACTGCTCGCGGTCTGCAACCGACCGGCCGTGTCGTAGCCGTACCGCAGCGTCTCGGCCGCGAGCCCACCCGCTGCCGGGTAGGACACCAGCGACGGCAGCCCGGTGGCGGTGTAGCCGGTGTTGGTCTTGTACGACCCGGCCAACGCGCCCTCGGACGTGGGAATCGTGACTGTGCTGGTCAGCGGCCGGTACCGGATGTCGTAGGCATCGACCGACTTGGTGTAGGCGTTGCCGTTCACGAAGCGGGTCGAGGTCGCGAGCATGCCCTTGACGCTCGTGCCCGTGACGAGTGTGTCGTAGGTCCACTGAGCACGTTTGGTGCCGGAGGTGGACCCGTCGTACATGCCGGTACGGCGTCCCAGACCGTCGTACGTATAAGCGAGCGTGGTGCCGCGCGCGTCGGTGCTGGTGAGGATCTGGCCGGCGTTGTCGTACGTGAAACTGCTCGTCCCGGTGTCGGGGTCTTCGCGTTTGGTGACCCGGCCGCGCAGGTCGTAGGTGGTGTTCCAGGTGTTGCCCGCCGGGTCGGTCGTGGCGACCATGTCGCCACGGTTGTTGTAGGTGTAGGTGGTCGCATCGTAGGGACCGGTGGGTGAGCCGCCGGTGTACTGGCGCAGCTCTACGACCGCGTCGTCGGCATCGGTGATGGACGTGGTGGCCGTGTCGCCGTCTGGCGGGTCCACGCTGGTGCGGTCGCCGCCGTAGGTGGTGGTCGTGCGCCACTTCTCGAACCCGTGCGAGCGGAAGATCTCCACCGTCTCGCGTTCGGCGCCGTCGTAGATGGTCACGTCCTGGCCGGGCACGGACGCGTCGGTCACCCCTGTGAGCAACGTCGTACCGGCGGTGCCGTTGTTCCAGTACGAGCCGTTGGACTTCACCTCCAGGCCGCGTGCGTCGTAGAACGTGTCGGTCACGACCCGGCCGCCGTCGGCCGCGGGGTCCTGCGTCTGCCGTTCGCGCAACTGCCCGTCGTACAGGTCGTAGCTGGCCTCGTAGGTGCCGTCGTCGCGCACCTCCTCGGTGGTGATCACCGACGGCGCGTCCTGCCGGATGAGGTAGGAGTACTTGGTGTTCGGGGTCTTTCCGGCCGCCTTGGACCGGTCCGGCAGCCACACCGCGGTGATCCGGCCGAGCGGGTCCCGCGTCGTGTCGGTACGCCGCCCGTTCTGGTCGATCTCGGCGACCGACTCACCGAACGCAGGCTCGACGGTCGTCGTGGTCACATGCCCGGCCGGGTTGGTCACGGTGATATCGGTGACGGCCGCGCCACTGGCCGGCGTATAGGTGGCCGACGACTTGCGGTCCAGTTGGTCGTAGGTCTCGATCGGCCGGCCGTAGGAGTCGTAGACCGTGCGTCCCTCCTGGGTGTAGACCGGTGTCGTGCCGGAGTAGGAGGCGAGTTCCTTGCTGAGGGTCTCGTTGCCCTTGGTCGGCGCCGCACCCAGAGTGGTGGATCCGTCGTAGTAGGTCAGGTCGTCCGACACCGCGTCGGCCGGGTACGACGGTGTCGCGGTGCAGGCCACGGACACGGCCTGTTCGCGGGCCTCGAAATCGATCAACCACGACGAGACGTTGCGCGCGTACGTGGTGCGGGTGCATTCCTCGTCGCCGGTCTTGGCGGTGTCGCCGAGGTCGTTCTCCTCGACCGCGAGTCCGTAGGAGTCGTAGGTGGTGCGGGTCTCGGTGTTGCGCCATCCGCCGGACGACAGCGCCTCGCGGGACCGTTCGGCGGCCTCGTTGACCATGTAGGCCTTGAGCGTGCCGTTGCGGGTGACCTGGGTGGCGGTGGGGGAGGAGATCAACGGGTCGGTGATCTCGCCCTCGAGCACGCTGCCGCCTGCCTCGGTGTAAATGAGGGACTCGCGTTGGAACCCGGCCAGCGCGGGGTGATCGGCGATCGTGCCGCCCAGGGAGTCGGTGACGGTCACCGAGCGGGTACTGCCGTTCGCGAGCTTGTCGCCGTCCATGCCGCGCAGGTACAGGTTCTCCTCCTGGGAGCGCGTCTCGCCGGGGTTGCCGTGGAGCTCCCGGACCTGGCCGTAGCCGCGCCACTGTCCCCACGTGCGGTACTTCGCCGGCGTCAGCTCGTTGTCGTCGTAGTGCCACGCGCCGCCGCCGACGTACTCGTAGTCGGTGCGCTCGGTCCCGGCCACACCGGCCTGGTCATCCTCCAGCACCTGGACCGGCACGTATTTGTGGAACCAGTCCCGCGTCAACGAGTCCGACCCGTCGGCCTGCCAGTACTGCGGGAAACACCGCTTCGTGTTCTGATCCGGAGCCGGCAACGAACCCGCCGTACACTCCGGCGCCGAGTAGTTGACGTGGGTGTGCCCGCCGGCCTCGTCGTACACGTCGGTCAACCGCCACTTGTACATCGGCGGAATCCCCTCGGCGGCGTCCACCCGGTTGGCCAGCTGCACACCCTGGAACGACACCGAGGGAAGCGACGCGATCCCGCCGACCTTGCCGGTCGCGGTGATCGACGCCAGCCACAACGCCGGCGATGTTCCGTCACCAGGATCACGGAACTCATAGCCCAACGCCCACGACGTCGCATCCCGGTACGTCGTCCCGGACACCCACAGCTGGGTCGTCACCGACGCCAACCGCTTGCGCGTCCAGAACGTCGGCGAATACAACCCCGTGCACTTCGCACCCGCTGAACAGTTCTGGTCGTACGGCACGTCCGGCCAGTTCGCGGCAGTGGCCGACGTGATGTCGCCGGTGCCGCAGGTCGCACCCGCCGCGCAGCGCTCGTCCACAGTGAACGACACCCGCATCGGAGCGGGCGCTGAATACATCGACGTGGACCGCTGGCCGTAGTCGATCCGCTTCAGGTACCCACCGCGCACGTACTGGGTGCCGGCGGTCGCGGTCAGGTTCCGGCCGTAGTAGTTCGTCTCGCTGCCGTAGAAGTACGACATCGCGTTGCCGTTCGGGTCGACCACGTAGTCCAGGTTCCAGCGCCACGCCTGCGTGCAGTACGACGACGCGAACGACGCCCCGTGACACGGCTCGCCCGTGTCGTTGCCGAACACCGGCGCCGTCCAGACCGACCCGGTCTCCTCGTTACCCGCGGCCCATCCCGGCAGCCGGTTCAGTCCGAAGTAGTACTGCGTGCCGTCCAGTGACGTCAGCCGCCAGTGCTCGCCGTCGTTGTCGCCGTTCACTCCACCGGTCAACCGCTCCAGCCGCGAACCGTCGTCGTCCCGCAGCTTCCAGGCACCGGTGGCGTCGTCATGGACGATTTCGGACGCGGTCCCACCCAACACCAGGTAGGCGTTGTCGGTCTCCCAGCACAGGTCCTGGGGCTTCGGTATCGTCGTCACCTCATCCGCGCACGACGAGTACCGGCGCTCGACGAACCCCTCGTCCAGGCCCCAGCCTTCCCCGACCCACGACGACTGGTTGTTCGTCGACGCCACCCGGCCGTCGATGTCACCCGACGAATAGCCGAGATCAAGATCCGGTTCCGGGCCGCCGAAACTGTCCGGGCTATCCATCGAGTAGCCCCAGGTGAACGCACCTGACGAGCCGCCCGCGTTCCAGGACGCCGACGCCGACAACGCGGTCGGCTTGTAGCTACCCGCGCTGCCTGACGGTGCCGACGTCAACGCCAGCACCGTCTCCGCACTCGAGGCAGCGACCTCGGCAGCGATCCGGTTGTCGCCGGTGACACTGGACTTCAGCACCTGCCCGTTCGAGCACCCGGCCTTGTCCGGAGTGGTCAGCGCACACGCCGGCAGCCGGACGAGCCGCAGCCGGCTTGCCCAGTCACCGCCGTACGCCGAACGGAACGCCGAGTAGTCCACCTCGACCTTCACCTGGCCACTGCTCGCAACTTGGTCGGCGCGACCGATGCTGAACAGCAGCCCCGAAACGCCCAGCATTTCGGCAGCCGAACGGTCGTGAACCTGGACGCGTACGCGGTTCACGTCCGTCAACGCAGCGCCCTGAACCCGCGTCGCGCCGACCCGAACCGGCAACCGGCCGGCCTGTGTCGTGGTGCCGTCGCGGGGGAGCGACACCTCCGCCTCACCCGCCTCTGGTCGACTCACCTTTGGAGGTTGCTGCAGCACCGACGCTGCCTTCGGATCGGCCGGACGTGACTTCGGCGCGGAATCGCGCCCCGGTACCGAGAACTCGGACTGCGCGGCGGGCCGCCACGCGTTCGACGTACCAACATCGGCGTACGCGGTCGGCGCGGCGACCAGGCCGCCGGCAGCGAGCGCGACGGCCGTGATTATTCCGGTGAACGGCACCAGCATGGCGCCACTCCTTTCATCGAGCGGGGCGGAACTCTGTGACCACGAGTGGGTTACTGCTGGGACGGCAAGTACAGGTCGGCGATCTGCTGATCCGTGAGCACACCGGAATACATCTGGACGTCGTCGATGGCGCCGGTGAAGAAGTCACCGAGGCCGGCCGCCGACGTCCACCTCGCGCCGAAGCGTGCCGCCCCGGTCGCGTTCCACGCACTGCGGTGATACGTCTCGGCGACGAACTGGCCGCCGACGTACAGCCGCAGCATCTGATCCTTCGCGTCGTACACCCCGGCGACGTGTGTCCAGCCACCGGCGACCGGCTCGTCGAACGGGCCGACCGCCGTGTGCACCTCCGCCGACGCCGAGTCCGCGACCGGCATTGCCACCGACCAGCGGTAACCGCCGTACAGGTCGTCCCAGACGTATCCCAGGCTGAAACCGCTCACCTGCGAACCGTCCTGACTGATCACGACTTCGTTCTTGCCGACCGTGGACGGCTTCACCCAGGCGGCCACCGTGAAGCTGCCGTCGGTGCGGACCGCCGGCCCTGACGCCGTCACCACACCGGTGCTGCCGTTCAACTGCACCGCGTTGCCGGTCTTCCCGGCCACGCGTGACACACCGCTGGCCGACCAACTGGCCGGATGCGCCCCGGCGGCGTCCCCGGCCGTCGTACCGGAGCTCTCGTCCATCTGCCAGTGACCGTCGCGCCTGGCCACCTGCTGGATCTCGCCGGGCAGCAACACCCGGTTGTGCACCTGGAGCTGGTCCAGGTCGCCCGGCCAGTACTCGCCGTAGACGCCGTTGACCTTCGACCGCCCGATCTGGAATGAGCCGGCCGCGCTCCACGGTGTGGTGTACGCCGTGGTGGCCTCGAGAACGCCGTTGACGTACAGGCGGATCTGGGCGTTCGGAGCGTCGTACACACCGGTCAGGTGGACCCACCTGCCGTCCGCCGCGGGCACCGTGGTGGAGATCGCCCGAACGTAGGTCGGCGAGGCGACGTCGGCCGAGGTGCGGTTGAAGATCCACCGCTTGTACGAGCTCGAGTAGTACAGCGTGAAGGCGCCGGCCTGGTTCCCGACCTGGGTGGCGATCACCGAGTTGCGCGACGTGTCGGTCAGCCGCACCCAGCCCGACACGGAGAACGAGTTCAGTGTGTTGACCACCGCCCCGCTCGTCGCGGCGTACCCCGTGGTGCCGTTGAGCGTCAAGGAACCGCCTTGCCTGCCGTCGCCCCAGGACGCGCCGCCACCCAGGGAGGCGCCGTGTCCTCCCGGCCCGGAGTCGATCGCCACCGTGCCGTCACCGGTCTCGTCCAGCCCCCAGTCCGCCACCGGGCCGGGCGCCGGGCCTGCGTAGAACACCGCCGTCACCACCGCGGAACGGTTGCCCCCGGCATCGACCGAGCGGACATGCACCCAGTTCACGTACCGATCCGGCACGACCGAAACCGTCACCTCGCCACCCGGCTCCGACGGCGTCGCGGTCAGGTTCAGCGCAGTCGAGGTCGCGTTCAGGGCGTACTCGTACCTGACGACATCGGACTCGCCGTTGGCGCCGAACGTCACCGGCAGGCTCGTCCCCATCACCGCGTCACCGGCCCCGTTGTCCGGGAACCCCGACGACACCGCCGTCGGCGCATCGGGCACGGTGGCGTCCACGGCGAACTCACACCACGGACTCCACGCGCTGACGTCGATGCCGTCTTCCGCCCGTACCCGCCACTTGCCGACCGCACCGTTGCCGAAGGCACCCGATGGAACAGTGGTCGCCACGACCGTCGGCGTCGCGCCGGCGACTGTCGGCGAGACGTACTCGCCGACCGGGGCCGAACCGTCGACCGTCCACCACTCGAAGTGCGCCTGGACCGAGTTGTCGGCGTCTTGGAGAGTCGCTCGGAGCGTCGGCGTCACCGTGGACACGACCAACCGCTCGGGGCCCGTGACACACGACGCCGAGCCTTCGGTCGTGAGGTTGGCCGGGTTGTCAGGAATCGTGTTGTAGTCGATGGTGATGCTCGGGTTGTTGGCGAACTTCTTCCACGAGTACGGATCGTTGTTGCTCTCCGCCCACGTCGACGACCGAAGTCCCTGCGTGACGTTGGACCAACCGTTGGCCGCGGCGTTCGTGACCTGGCTGGTCACATTGAACTCCACCCCGCCGGCCGGGCAACTGGACGACGAGAAGCCCTTCGCGAAGCTCTTCTTCTCCATCTGGTACGCCCAGGTCGGCTGGTTCTTCCAGGTGGTCGCCGAGGAGATCGGGTTCGTCGCCCAGACCTGTACCTCGCGCACCGTGCACGACCACGACCAGTTCGAGGAGGTCTGCAGCGTGGCCTTGAGGATGTGCTTGTACTTCACGCCGCTGGTGTCGAACTGGAAGAACGAGCGGGTGCGCTTCTTGTCCGTGCTGTCGTAGCCCACCCGGGCGACTTTCTCCGAAGTCCCGAGGTTCGCCCCGTTGTAGAACGACGTAGTCGGGTAATTGCTCCACACCTGGGTCCAAGCCTGCTTGACGCCGGACCACGACGGGTCGATGTAGACCGGGAACCGGGTGGTCTTGCCGGTCAGGAACGCCCGATCCGGCACGAGCGACAGCTGATCCCCGGCGACCCGGGCACCGACTGCCGTGACCCGGCCACCGGGCTGTACGGCGGACCCGTGACCGGAGGAATCCCACATGTACGGCGCGGGTCCACTGAACACGACCTCGCCGGCCGGATCCGTCGCGGTCAGACCGGCCGCCGTGGCATGAGCCACCAAACCCTTGGTTGTCAGGCGATACGGCAGCGATCCGAGCGCCGGGTTCGCCGCGGCCGCCGCGTTCTTGACCACCAGGATCTGCGACAGACCGGTCGTCGAGGCAGTCAGGACGAGGTCGACGCCGGGGAAGACCTCCCGGTAGGTCGCGGTGTCGCCGGACAACACCGGCTGGGGGAGTGCGCCCGGCCAGCTGACAGCCAGCTCACGCCCGTCCCGGCGAAGCCGCACCAGAGGCGTCTGGCCACCCCCGGAGAACGCCAGATCGAGCGGGGCGGCAACAGGCGCCACCGTTCCGTCCGTTCCGGCCCGCAACGTCATATCCACCGGCACCCACCCGGACGAGCGGCGTACCCGTACCGGCAACGCCGACTCGTGCCGGGTGAACGAACCGTCCGGATTGGCGAGCACCTGCCCTGTCTCGGTGGTCAGCGTGTCGACCTCGACCTGGCGCCCTGTCCTGGCGGCGACATCCCGCGCCTGTGCCTCGCCCATCACCGTCGCGGCTTCAGCCGGCGTCGAGGCGATGACGACCAGCAGACTTCCGAGAAGGGCGAGGACACTGCTCATCGCCACCGCCAACCAACCGGCCATACGCGGGCGTTGAAGAGTTCGAGACGGCATGACGGCCTCCACGGGGCGACGAAGGAGTACTGAGTCCTCCGTGCCAAGGAACACGGTCTGGCGCTGTCGCGTCCACGCAGTCCTCCACGATCCTGCGCGTACCGACAACAGACGTGCGCGTCTGCAGTCCAGCGGTTGTGCTCAAGGCCACGTAAGGATTCGGCGCTCGGGGTTGTGCAGTACGGCGGTTGTCACGACATTGACGTCGTGCGGATATTGATCGCCGAGGACGACGACAGCGTCGGTGCGGCGCTGGTCGACGTCCTCGGCGCGCATGGACACCAACCACATCGGGTCTCCAGAGGCGCCGACGTACTGCTTCGGCACAGCTCGGCCGATGTCGTGTTGCTGGACCTCGGCCTGCCCGACGGAGATGGGCTGGACGTACTGCGAAAGCTGCGCCAGGTCAGCGAAGTACCGCTGGTGGTCGTCACCGCGCGCGGCGACGAGCGGTCGGTGGTGCGCGGCCTGCGGCTCGGCGCGGACGACTATCTGGTGAAGCCTGTGCGGTTGGGCGAGCTTCTGGCCCGGATCGACGTCGTGGTCACCCGTCGTGCCCGGAGCTCCCTGCCGGCCGGGGTGGTCGAGGTGGGTGACGTCGTGATCGACCTGACCGCTCGACGCGTCAGGGTCAGCGAGCGGGAGATCGCGCTGACTCCGAAGGAGTTCGACCTGCTCGGGGCGCTGGCGCGCCGAGCGGGTGCCGCTGTGAGCCGCGAGGTGATCCTTGACGAGTTGTGGGGCGATGCCTTCCTGGCGAGCTCGCGGGCGCTCGATGTCCATCTTGCGCAGCTCCGCGTCAAACTCGGCAGTCCCGGCCTGATCACCACCATCCGGGGTTTCGGATACCGGCTCGGCGCATGAGAACGCGAGTCTTGATCGTGCTGACGGTGTTCTCGATCGTCGCGGTTGCCGGGTTGGTTCTGCCGTTGCTCGTGACCACCTCTCAGGCCCGAACGCAGGCGCTGTTGCTCAGCCGCGTCGCAACACTCGACCGGCTTGCCGCACTGGCCAGAGAGATGAAGGATGCCGGCGACCTGGCCACCGTGCAGGCGGAAGCGTCCCGGATGACCGAGGTGTACGGCGAAGACCTGCTGCTGGTGGGCCCGAGCGGACACCCTGTCATGTCAACGGGCTCGCTGGACCTCAACGATCCGGGTGTGCGAGAGACCCTGGCCTCCGCGTCGCGGAACCTTGCGCAGACGACCCTCGACCCGGTGCGGCCGTGGAGCGAGCCACGGCATCTGCTGGCCCGTCCCGTCGGCAACCCCCATGAGTTGGCCGGCGCAGTTGTACTGCGAGTCGACGCCGGCCGGGCGATCTCCGGCGTACGTCGCGACTGGGCTCTGATCGTGACCGGGGCGATCGCCGCCGAGCTGCTCCTCCTCGAGCTCGCGATCCTGCTGACCCGCTGGGTGGTCCTTCCGGTCCGGCGGCTCGAGGAGGCCGTCGTCGGCCTTGCCGAAACACCGACGACTGGTCCAGCTGTCATGCTGTCCGGCCCGCCGGAGCTGCGCCATCTGACGCGATCGTTCGCCGACATGGCGGCCACGGTCACACGATCTCTGGAGATGCAGCGCCGGATGGTGGCCGACTCGTCGCACCAGTTGCGAAACCCGCTGGCCGCCGTCCGCCTCCGGCTCGACGCGCTGGCTTCGGAGCTCCGCGATCCGTCCAGCCCGCGGTTCGCCGGCATACAGCAGGACCTTGATCGGCTCGAAGCGCTGCTCAACGATCTGCTCAGGCTTGCCGAGGCCGAGAGCCGGCGGCCGGTTGCTGTGGCCGGCCAGTCGGTGGTGTCCGAGGTACTGCCGGGTGAAGTGGGAGCGTGGCGGCTGCTCGCTGCCGAGAACAGTGTGGACCTGGCCGCCGAGCTCGCCGTCGTACCGCCTGTGGCGATCAGCGAGATTGACCTACGACAGATCGTCGGCGCTCTCGTCGACAACGCAATCAAGTACGCCGGCGACGGAGCGCAGGTGATCGTCCGGATCGAGCAGTCAGGTGCGGACGGCGTACGGCTGAGTGTCGTCGACGACGGGCCAGGGCTTCCCCAGGAGCAACGTGAGTTGGCATCGCAGCGGTTCTGGCGCGCCGACCAGCATCAGTCGTCGCGAGGCAGTGGCCTCGGTTTGGCGATCGTCGATCAACTGGTGAGCGCCGCCGGTGGGACGCTCACGATCGAGGCGGTGACGCCACACGGCCTGGCGGTTCACGTCGACCTGCGGACGGCGGCATGAGCGACGACGTACGCAGTGGGCAGAAGATGCTGCGCTTGTCCCGGCGGGCTCTGCTAGCTGCAGGACTGGCGTCGTCAGTCGTTGGGTGCAGCTCTGACCGCCCTCTCCTGGACCGGCTGGTGGTGGCCGGCGGCGAACGTGGCGGGTTCTACCTGGAGTTCGCACAGCTCCTCGCCACCCAGCTGACGGCCGCAAAGGTCGCCCGGGCCGTCGAGGTGCGGTCGACCGAGGGCAGCCTGCAGAACCTCGAGCTCCTCCATCTCAGGCAAGCAGACTTGGCACTATGCCTCGCCGATGCGGCGGCGCAGTCTCGCGAGGTCGTCGCCCTCGGCAGGGTGTACGAGAACTATTTGCAGTGCGTGGTCCGCGCGGCCGGACCCTTCCGCCAGTTGCCTGATCTCGTCGGCAAGCGGGTTTCCTCCGGGCCACCAGGCGCCGGCGCCGCGCTGACCACGGACCGGCTCCTCCTCGCAGCTGGCATGCACGCCGAGCGTGCGCCCGTGATCGCCAACCTCCGTCTGTCGGACGCCACCGACGCGCTTGCCACAGGGCGGATCGACGCGATGTTCTGGTCCGGTGGGGTACCGACCCGGCGGCTGTCAGATCTTTCCTCCCAGGTACCCATCCGTCTGCTGCCTCTCGATCGCTGGCTGTCCACGCTGAGCACGGCGTACGGCGTGGTCTACCAGCGCGCGCAGATCCCGGCCGGCACCTACAGCGGTGTTGAACAGATCAGCACCATCGGCGTACCGAACCTGCTGATCTGCCGACCCGACGTCCCCCGTGCGGTCGCGTCGAAGATCGTCGACGTCCTCGTCAAGCGCGCAGCAGGCCTCGTGCCGGCCTCCGCGGTCGGCGCCCACTACCTCGACCCGAACTCACTCATCGGCACCAGCCCACTAAAACTCCACCCAGGCGCCGCCGACCGCTACCGCACCGTCCACGGCTGACCGGCCGACCTAGGAGAAGCCTTCGAAGTTCTTGGGTTGCGCCGGGTGGGCTCGCACCGATCGACGCGGCCTCGACAGGCGGTCGGGGGCTCACTGTGAGATGTTTGCTACACAGCGATCACTCTCGGTGAGGGGGGGGTGGGGTGGAGCGATGAGGTCGTGGCGGCAGTGGAGGAGTGGATCGCCCTGGAGGGCGGCACTTCGCGACGGCCGTCGTGGCGGCGCATCGGGCGTGCCATCCGGACGGCGGTCGACGGTGAGTACGTCGTCGACGTCCGGAGTTCGGAGCTTGGACCGGACCAGCTCGACGATCTGAAGCTGGCGGGTCCGGAGCGAACCAGCATCGACTCCGGGCATGCTGTGATGCAGGTGTCCCAGAGCGGGACGACACTCACAGTCCGGGTCGCCGAGTTCGCTCGGCCCGAGGACCCGCACCTGTGGCTGATGCGGCAGCCCACGACCTTCCTGATCGAGGCGCTGCGCGACGGGTTGGCCGACCTCGGCGACGCTCCCCTCACTGCCTTGCTCGCTGATGGAAATCTGCGGGGCAGGCCGGCCTCGACGGCGGGCCGGCCCGGATTTCTGCCGGCTCAGATGGAGACCTACCGGGCCTGCCTCGGGTCGGGTCTCTTTCTGGTCTGGGGGCCACCGGGGACCGGTAAGACGATGGTCCTCACACGTGCGATCGGCGATCTGCTGGCCGAAGGCAAGCGGATCCTGCTGGTCTCCGGGACCAATATCGCCGTGGACAACGCGTTGCTCGGCGTGCTGCGGGAGGGCGGTCACTCCGCCGGCGAAATCCTTCGAGTCGGGCCGCCCCAGCTTCGTGAGGTCGCGGCGGACGCGGCAGTGTCCCTGCCCCTGCTGGTGCGGGACCGCTTGACGGCGATCGAGGCGAAGCGGCAGGCGATCTCGCACGAACTGGTCGCCATTCAGGAACGTCAGGATCGGCTGGACGCCCTGGAGAAGGAACTCGCCGACTTCGACGTCGACCGGTACGTCGGCGCGCGGCGACTGTTGGCCCGGCACGACGACGACCTGACCGGGTTGAGCAGTGCGGTGCTCAGCGCCGAGACCGCCTGCCGGAAGCAGGCCGGCGATGTGGAAGCCGCTGCTCGCGAGGTCCGGCAGGCTCGGCAACTGCTCGACGAGGTCGCCGACTCCCGGCACCTGTGGACACAGGTCCAGCAGCTCCGGGCAGAGGCGGACCAGGTCGAGGTTGCGGCGACCAAGGCCGAAGCAGCGGCTCTGATGGCCGATCAGGAGCGTAGCGATGTCGAGCGTCGCCTGGGCGGGCTGGAACGTCTCTCGGGCATCTCGAAATGGCGAGCCCGCAAGGAACTGGCCACGACGACGGAACATCTCCGACTGGCGGCCGAGAAGCAGACGACCCTTGCAGCGAAGGCATTGTCGGCTCGTGACGTCGCCAATCGCCGGTCACGTGTTCTCCTCGACCAAGCCCAGGCGATCGCGTCCGGAATCCCGTTCAGCAGCGAGGTGATCCGGGACCGGGAAAGCCGCGCACGTGCGGCCGCGCCGGAACTTCAGCGGCTCACCCGGATCAAAGAGGAGACCTTCAGCCACTTGCGGTTGGCCGTCGAGCGGCAGCAGGACGCACAAAGGGCTGACGAGATCGTTCGGTCCGAGAAGTCGGCCGGGCGGCCCGTTCTGCACACCCAAGCGCAACACTTGCGACGGCACGTGGAAGTGGACGGCCCGCGGTCAGCCGAGTTGGAGGCGCAGTACCAGGCTGTTCAGGAGGAGTTCGAGCGGCTGGCGCGCGATGCGGAGGGAGAGATCATCGCGACGGCGCGGCTGGTCGCTACGACACTGGCCAGATCGCGGACCAACAAGCATGTGCTCAACGGCAGGTACGACGTTGTTCTCGTCGACGAGGTCGGGGCGGCAACGCTGCCAGAGGTCCTGCTGGCCGTCTCGCGGGCATCGTCAACTGCGGTCCTGCTTGGTGACTTCCTCCAGCTCGGTGCCGTACTCCCGCAGGCCATCAGCAAGAGCAAGCAACCAGAAATCGTCACCTGGCTGCAGCGCGATGTCTTCGAGCACTGCGGAATCGTCAGTCCGGCCAAGGCGAGGGCCCACCCCTCGTGTATTACCTTGACGGCGCAGAACCGTTTCGGCCGCACGGTGATGGACCTGGCCAACGCGATCGCGTACGACGGCGCGCTCGAGGCGGGGCCACTGGTGCCCGCGCGAGACATCCGCGCCGATCCCGAGATCGTGCTGATCGACACCGACGGGCTGGGCGAACTCGCCGTACCGACCAGGACAGGCGCCGCGAAGGGATGGTGGCCCGCGGGCGCGTTGCTTGCCCGGGCACTGATCGAGCTGCACGAAGAGAATGGTGAGGCCACAGGTGTGGTGACGCCGTACCGCGATCAGGCGTCCGCGACGCTCGAGGCGCTCCGCGACGTCGAGCGAACCGGAGGCCCACTGGCCGAGGTGGGGACGGCTCACCGTTTCCAGGGCCGGGAGTTCCCGATCGTGATCTTCGACCTGGTCGAGGGAAGTGCCGGCAGAGCGTTGTGGATGGCACAGGCAGGCCGCGGCTCCGGCACCAACGGGTGGCAGCAGAACGGGCTTCGCTTGTTCAACGTCGCGATCACCCGTGTCCAGACCAGGCTCTATCTGCTAGGTAGCCGCGAACGGATCACCGCGGCAGCCCCCGGAACGGCTTTCGCTCAGTTGAAGGACCGGATCAATCGCACGGTGCCCGGAACCGCATTGATCACGCCCCGGACCATCGCAGACCCAGACCCCCTGGGACCTTTCGGATCACGCCTGCGGGAGGTCCTCGGGAGGCACGTCGAGATCACCGATATCGACGATGAGCGAGAGTTCTTCGAGACCTTCATCAATGCGATCCGTACGGCGCGTGCCTCGTTGTGGATCTGGGCACCCTGGGTCGCCAACCGCGTTCGCCAGCTTGTTCCGCATCTCACGGAAGCCGCCGCGCGCGGCGTCCGGATCGTCGTCTTCATCCGCGATCCGAGCGACGCCACACAGCGAGCCGCTGTGGAGCTGGTGGCGGAACTGCGCGCTGCCGTCCACTCCGCGATCCTGGTGAACATGATGCACCAGAAGATCATCGTGGTGGACGAGGAGACGGTGATGATCGGCAGTCTGAACGCCCTGTCCCAAAGCTGGACCCGCGAAATCATGGTGACCGTCCGCGGCGCGCATTTCGCCCGCAAGATTCTCGAGCACGAGCACGCCGAGGTTTTCGCGAACCCGCCAACCTGCCCGAAATGCGGTAAGGCCGACGTCGATCTTCGGCGCAGGCGCAACGACGTCTGGTACTGGCGCTGCTTCAATCGAGCTTGTCCTGCTGGGACCGGCCGGCAGGCGTGGAACCAGGACATCGTGCTCCCTCGCGAGCCCCGATGACGTGTGTCAGATGAAGAGCACACTGGTTGCTAACGGCAAACCGCTGCCCAACCGGACCCCGCTGACCCAGGGCCTGTCGACCCTGCCGACCTGCGGCGCGGACACCCCAGCGGCGCAGGACCCGAACGCCGCGCACGCGCCGACAGGGAAGGTCGCCGCGCCCACCCCGGCGGGCCGTTCGTGTTCATCCGCCTCGGATGAGGCGGACTGCCTGGTCGGTTGTCAGGGTCGGTGCGGACACGTTCACCTCTGCTGAGGAGGTCCGGATCGTGCCTGCGGACATGAGCGACCGCACCGATTTCGACAACGCAACGCGTGGGTTGGTGTCGCAACTGACGCCAGGAGTGATCAAGGCCGCGGACGGCAGGGTGGTCTATGACGCTGATGCCTATACCGAGGCGACGGCCGGGGACTGTCCGGATACCGTGGATCCCAGCCTGTGGCGGCAATGTCAGCTGACCTCGATCCAGGGCCTGTTCGAAGTGACCGAGGGCATCTACCAGCTTCGCGGCATCGAGCTGTCGAACATGACCGTCGTCGAAGGCGATTCGGGCGTGATCGTGATCGATCCAGCGGTGTCCGCCGAGGTGTCGGCGGCCGGGCTGGCGCTCTACCGAGAGCACCGCGGCGATCGGCCGGTGCGAGCGGTGATCTACACGCACTCGCACATCGATCACTTCGGCGGCGTCCTCGGTGTGGTGGCTGCGGACACGGACGTGCCCATCGTCGCGCCGGCTGGATTCCTCGAGCACGCAGTGTCGGAGAACGTCTACGCCGGTACGGCGATGCTCCGCCGTGGCCTGTACCACACCGGCATGGGTCTGCCGGTGAGCGTGACCGGAACCCTCGGAGTCGGCCTCGGTCCTGGGACCTCGACCGGCGCGGTCGGCCTGATCGCACCCACCCTGGACATCACCCGTACCGGTCAGGAGGAGACTCTCGACGGTGTGCGGATCGTCTTCCAGATGACGCCCGGCACCGAAGCGCCGGCCGAGATGAACTTCCACTTCCCGCAGCGGCGCACCTTGTGTCTGGCCGAGAACGTCACCCACAATCTGCACAACCTGCTCACGCTGCGCGGTGCCGAGGTACGCGACGCGCGCGGCTGGTCGCGGTACATCAACGAAGCCATCGAGTTGTTCGGCGACGACAGCGACGTGGCGTTCGCGTCCCATCACTGGCCGACCTGGGGCTCCGACAACATCCGCACGCTGATGAGACAACAGCGTGACCTGTACGCGTTCCTGCACGACCAGACGCTGCGGCTGATGAACCAGGGCTACGTGGGCAGCGAGATCGCCGAGATGATCGAGATGCCGCCCGAGCTGGACGCGGTCTGGCATACCCACGGCTACTACGGCTCAGTCAGCCATAACGTGAAGGCGATCTACCAGCGCTACCTCGGTTGGTACGACGGCAATCCCGCCCACCTCTGGCAGCACCCGCCAGAGGCCGCTGCCGCCCGCTATGTCGCGGCTATTGGGGGCATCGATGCGACCATGGCGCGGGTTCGCGAGTTCGCTGACTCCGGAGACCTCCGCTTCGCGGCCGAGCTCGCCAGTCACGCCGTGTTCGCCGACCCAGCCCATGCGGGTGCCAAGATGCTGCTCGGCGAGGTGTTCACCCGCCTGGGCTACGGATCGGAATGCGGAACCTGGCGCAACAACTTCCTCACCGGCGCGCAAGAACTTCGTGGTCGGGTTACGCCGGCGGCCGTCAGCGCAGCCGGGATGGCGACGGCTCTGACCGTCACCCAGCTCTTCGACAGTCTGGCCATCCGCATCGACGGCAAACGCGCATGGGGCACCACGGCGTCGATCCGCTGGCACTTCAGTGACACGGGCGAGACGTACCGAATGGAGCTGTCCAACGGCGTCCTCACGCACCTCCCGACCAGCCAGACCAAGGACGCCGACCTGGTGATCACCCTCACCAAGCCGGAGCTGCTGGGCATGCTCGGCGGTGCGGGAACCGATGGCGTCCAGTTCGACGGTGACCCACAGATCTTCGCCATGATCGCCGGTCTGACTGATCAACCCGACCCCGGCTTCGCGATCGTCACCCCGTAAACCGTGCCAACGCCGACCACATCCGTGACAGCATCCGCGCCCTCGCCGTAGCCGGGTTGAGGGCCGTGGTGCTCGACGGCGAGACCACTCCGTTCATCGACATCACCGCGGCCGACATGCTCGACCAGCTCACGCGCGACCTCGCCTCCCACGGCGTCAGGCTCTACTTCGCTCGCGCTTTGACGAACTCTGGAGCCGCTACGAGACCGTCCCGACCGGGCGCTCGCGCAAGACGGTCGTGCATGCCGAGCTCGGTGAGATCACCCTGGACTGCGACATCCTCACCATTGAGTGCGCCGACCTGCACATCGTGCTCAACTGGGCCGAGCCAGGCACGCCCAACGCAGAGAAGCTCGACCTGCTCCGCGAACGGATCGCGGCCACTGGCCGCGACTAAGACCCCCTAGGGCAGCCCTCACGCTCTCGGTAGCGGTGGTCGCCTTGCTCGGTTCGCAAGGAGGTCATGAGCCGCCCACGGCGAGGAGCGCTTGTGGATGTATTGCCGCAAGTACAGCAACTGCGGGCGACCGGTGTGCACCGGTCGCCTGCCCGCATTATCTGAGGCCGAAGGCGCGGGTGATTGTCTGGCTGATGCCGCCGCCGTTGCGCTGCTTGGCGATGACCCGCACCGACACCATCCCGGCCGCGGCGGCGCCTGCAGCCGCGTCTCCCAGCTGCCCTTGCTCTCCTTCAGCTGCGGCCGTTGCCAGGTCGCCCCGTCGTCGTACGAGGGTATACGTGCTCGTCGAGTACGGCGTGAGCTCGGCGTTCCCGACGGTGTCGGCCACCAACCGGTACGCAGCACCGGAAGACACACGTAAACGAATTGCCCGTTCTCGCCACGAACGCCGCGATTTGGCAAGAATGGGCACACAGCCAACTCTGCTTCGGTACGCCGTCTGGTGCGGTACGCGGTCGCTGGTAGCCCGTCTCTCACCGCGTGTGACCTCGGGAGGTGAATGGCCCGGCAACTGCTCGTTGCTATTCTGACGCCGGTGATGATCGCGGGCTCGCCGCCAGGTGCGGTGCGGGCGACTGAGCTTCGGGTGGACAATGCGGTGAATCCGCTCGGCATCGACAACCTGGCACCGGCCCTGAGCTGGCAGCTCGCCGGCAGCACGCAACAGACGGCGTACCGGATCCTGGTCGCCACGGAACCCGCGCCGCTACGGGACGGGCGTGCCGATGTCTGGGACAGCGGGCGGATCGCGAGCGACGAGGCGATCGGCATCCGGTACGACGGGCCCGCGGTGTCGTCGTCGACGCGGTACTACTGGACCGTCGACGTCTGGGACACCCGGGGCCGTCGTGCCGGCTCGAGGGAGATTGCCTGGTGGGAGACCGGCCTGCTGAACGACGCCGCCTGGCAGGGCGCCCAGTGGATCACGCCTGACACCGGCGATCCGGTGCTGATGACCCGCGGGCCCGAGGCGCCGATGTTGCGGAAGGACTTCGCCGTCGGCAAGCGCATCGTCCGCGCAAGGGCAACTGTCTACGGTGTGGGTTTCTACGAGCTGCGGCTCAACGGGTCCAAGGTCGGTGACTGGGTGCTGAGTCCGGCCAGTACGCCGTACGAGCGGCACAACCTGTACGACACCTACGACATCACGAATGACGTACAGCATGGTGCGAACACCGTGGGGATCTGGCTGGGCAACGGCTACGGGGCGCGGTACAACCCGTACGGCTTCCGATGGACCGGGCCGAAACAAGTCATCGCGCTGATCACGATCACCTACGCCGATGGGACCTCGCAGGCGGTCGGCACCGACGGATCGTGGACCTGGTCGACGGGACCGATCGTTGCCAACGACATCTATGCCGGCGAGACGTACGACGCCCGCGCGGAACGGCCGGGTTGGGACCGCCCCGGATTCGACGCCGGTGACTGGGAGCCCGTCCGCACCACGCCCGCGCCGAGCCCGGTGCTGGCCGCGAACACCATGCCGGCCCTCCGCGTTACGCAGACCCTGCGCCCGGTCGGTCTGACCGAGCCGAAGCCAGGCGTCTACGTCTACGACCTCGGCCAGAACATCGCCGGTTGGGCACGGCTGCGCGTCAGCGGCCCGCGGGGTACCGAGGTCCGTCTCCGGACTGCCGAGGAGCTGGGCGCCGACGGCCTGCTGGACCGGCGGACGAACCGTGGCGCCGCCGCGACCGATACCTACATCCTGAAGGGCACTGCCGGCCTGGAGACCTTTGAGCCGCGCTTCACGTACCACGGCTTCCGCTATGTGGAGGTGACCGGTTATCCGGGTCGCCCGGACCGGAACGCGGTCGAAGGGCGAGTAGTCCATGCCGACGTGGCCTCGACCGGTGCCTTCCACTCCTCCGACGAGCTGCTGAACACGATCTGGCGGAACAACCGGTGGGCGATCCTCAACAACTCGATGAGCCTGCCGACCGACACACCGGTGCGCGACGAGCGCACGCCACCGACGATGGACGTCCAGGCGTACCGGGACGCGGCGATCCGTGAGTTCGGGATGAACCGCTTCTACGCCAAGTACCTGCGCGACCTGCCGCCCGGGACCGCGCTACCCAGTGACGCCGTGAAGGCGCAGTACCCCGACATGGCCGGGGGACAGGTCTCGCTGGCCTGGCATCTGTACGAGCAGTACGGCGATCGCGCCACACTGGCTGCGACGTACCCGGCCATGAAGGCTTTTGTGGACAAGAACGCACAGGACCAGCCGAGCCTCATCTGGCCCGGCGACCAGGGCTTCGGGGACTGGTGCCCGCCGGATCACGGGCCTGAGGCCAACGGCGGGATGGGCAGCCCGAACGCCGGGGAGTGTTTCAGCGAAGTATCGCTGGTGAACACCGCGCTGTGGTATCAGCAGACGGTCGATCTGGCCAAGGCGGCCAACGCCCTCGGGCAGAAGGCGGACCGCGTTCGCTACGACCAATTGGCCGCAGCCATCAAGTCGGCCTTCAACAAGCAATTCCTGAACACCGACAACACCTACAGCTCCGGCAGACAGTGCACCAGTGTGATCCCGCTGGCCCTCGGACTCGTCGCAGCCGATCGGCTCGAGGACGTCGGAGCGAAGCTGGTCGAAACCATCACCACCAAGAACTCCGGCCATCTCGACACCGGCATCTTCGGCACTCGCTATCTCGTCGACGCGCTGGCCGTGATCGACCGGCTGGACCTTGCGATGCAGATCCTCCAGCAACGCACATACCCGAGTTTCGGGTTCCAGATCGGCAAGGGCGCGACCACAGGCTGGGAGCAGTGGTCGTACGACGCCGGCATGATCACTCACGACCACGCGATGTTCGCCGGTATTAACGCCGCGCTCTACACCGTGCTGGCCGGCATCCAGTTGACATCACCGGCGTACCGGACCGTCACCATCGCACCGCGCACACCCGAAGGTCTCGACTACATCACTGCCTCGATCGACACCGTCCGCGGCCGCATCACGTCCAGCTGGCGCCGTACCTCGGCCGGGCTCGAGCTGACCCTCACCACGCCCTTGAGCACCGAGCCCACGGTCGTCGTCCCACTCGCGACCCCCGCAGCACACGTTGCCGCCCCGGCGAACGCCGTACTCATCAGCAGAACCGCAACCGCTGCCACCTATCGGGCCGCGTCCGGCCCGTCAACCTTCACCGCCGGCTGAGCGGCAAGGGCCAGCAGGTTCACAGCGGGATCCACTCGGTCGAGGTGGTGACCGCGTCGAGATGGTCCGGTAGCGGGAGCCGTCGCGAGTAGAGCACCGGGGGTGCGCTGCGCTCACGCGTCCGGCGCCGGCCCGCATTACTGTCGTGAACGTGTGTTCGGGGCGGGTGCGGCAGCGTCGCTGACCGTCGCCCCGGAGCTGGTGCGGCTGATGGGCGAAACGCCGACGACGCGGCGTGCCGCGTGGGCGGCGGTCCTGTCCGAACGTAAGCCGTCATTGCCACCATCCGAGCAGACGCCACCCCTCTCGATGACCGGGAACCCAGGTGTGCCTGCAGACCGCCGCGAATGACCTTTCCGAGCCTCACATCGCGAAGCCCTGAGCAGACTCCGCTGACCGCGCGGTCGCGGCGCGCAGATGCTGGGCGGTCGCCGAGTCCGGGCGGTCGAGCAGCGCCTCCGGCGTACCTGTGAACAGGATGCGGCCGCCGTGGTGGCCCGGGCCAGGACCGACATCAACGATCCAGTCGGCCGCGGCTATGACGTCGAGGTTGTGCTCAATGGCGATCACCGTGCTGCCGGCGTCGACGAGCCGGTCGACAATGCCGAGCAGCTGGTCGACATCGGTCATGTGCAAGCCGGTGGTCGGCTCGTCCATCAGGTAGACCTTCGCCGGGGTCCGCAGCTCGGTGGCGAGTTTGACCCGCTGAGCCTCACCGCCGGACAGGGTGTTCAGCGGCTGCCCGAGCTTGAGGTAGCCCAGTCCGACATCGTCGAGCGACCGGACGACACGCTCGATCACCTCGCTGTCGAACACGCCCGTGGCCTCGCCGACCGTCAGCTCCAGGACGTCGGTGATCGTCCGCCCATCGAGCCGGTACTCGAGCACATCCTGGGTGTACCGATTCCCGTCGCACTCCTCGCACACCGACTTCAGGTCGTCCATGAACGCCAGTTCGGTGGTGACGAACCCGAGCCCGCGACATTTCGGGCAGGCGCCGTCGGAGTTCGCGCTGAACAGCGATGCGCTCACACCGTTGGCAGCGGCGAACAGAGTGCGGATCTCGTCCATCAGCCCGGTGTACGTCGCGGGGGTCGAGCGGCTGTTGCCGGACAACTGGCTCTGGTCGATCGCCACGGCGTCCGGGTACCGCTTGCGCAGCTCGCCGTTGACCAGGCTGCTCTTACCCGAGCCCGCGACACCACTGACCACCGTGAAGACCCCGATCGGGAACTCGACCGTCACATCCTGCAGATTGTGGGCGGTCGCGTTGGCGACGGTCAGTACGCCGTTCGCCTGACGGGGCTTGCGGTTCAGCTCGAGCTGCCGGTTCATGCCGCGACCGGTCGGCGTACCGGCCTTGAGCAGGCCGTCGACCGGTCCCTCGTACAGGACCTGGCCGCCATTCGGGCCGGCACCCGGCCCGACGTCGACAACGTGGTCGGCGATCTCGATCACGTCCCGATCGTGCTCGACGACGAGCACCGTGTTGCCCTTGACCTGCAACTTGCGCAGCAGCTGGTTGAACCGCTGCACATCGCTCGGATGCAACCCAGCCGTCGGCTCGTCGAAGATGTACAGCATGTCGCCGAGGCTGCTGCCGAGGTGGCGGACCATCTTGATCCGCTGCGACTCGCCACCCGACAGTGTGGTCGTCGGCCGGTCGAGGCTGAGGTAACCGAGGCCGATGGTGACCAGGTTGCCCAAGCGGTCCCGCAGGCTCTCGACCACCGAAGCGGCGTCCGGCGTGTCGACAGATTCCAGTACGTCGAGCAGCTCGTCGGCCTGCAGCGCGGCCAGCTCGGCGATGTTGCGCCCGTCGATCCGGGAAGCGAGCGCCGCCGCGTTCAACCGGGCGCCCTCACAGGTCGGACAGGTGCCGGACTGAACCAGCCGCTCGAACTCCGCCCGGCGCTTGGGCGACATCTTGGCGACGTCCTTGCGCAGGAAGATCCGGTTGAACCTGTCGACCACACCTTCGAAGTCGGTCGGCGTCCCGGGCAACGGATCAACGGCCTTGCCGCCGCGGCGCAGGGTCTCCCACTCGCGATCGGAGTAATCGCCGAGTCGTTTGTCGGGGTCGAACAGCGGGTTGTCGCCGTAGTACTGCCAGTACCAGGTGCCGACGGCGAAACTCGTGAAGCGGAAGGCGCCCTCGTTCAGCGTCCGGGACCGGTCCAGCAACTCGCTCTCGTCGAGCCGCGCGCTGATCCCGGTGCCGTGGCAGTCCTGGCACATACCTTCAGGATCGTTGAACGAGTACCGGTTCGAGGACCCGGCCGTGGGTCGGCCCGCGCGAGAGAACAACAGGCGCAGCAGAGGGTGGATGTCGGTCACCGTGCCCACGGTGGAGCGGGCGTTACCGCCGATCCGGCGCTGAGCGACCACGATCGCGGGCGAGAGGTTCTCGATCCCGTCGGCCGCGGGCTGCCCGTACTTCGGCAGCCGGTTGCGGATGAACGTACTGAAGGTCTCGTTCAACTGACGCTGCGCCTCGGCTGCGAGGGTGTCGAACACCAGCGACGACTTGCCCGAGCCGGAGACACCGGTCACCACGATCAGCCGGTGCTTGGGCAGCTCAAGCGACACGTCCCGCAGGTTGTGTTCCCGCGCCCTCACGATCCGGATCACACTCATGCACCCACGACCTTCCATAACCATACGCTGTACGATTCGCCGTACCATACGGCGTACGAATACTGCTGGCAAGCCGGGCCAAAGCCGATGATCATCGATGAGATCCAGTGGCTCACGGAGCTTCTGCTGTCGATCAAGGCTCGGGTCGACGAGCGACCGGTGCCTGGTCAGTTTTGGGCAGCAGCGGCCGCTTTGGTGTCGTGGTCGGACGCTGGGCCTGCGGGAGGGCAGAACGATGGCGGCGTGCCATGCTGGCGTGGTGGAGGATGGGTTGATTGCGGGGCTTCGGTTGCCGTCGCCGGTTGTCGAGATTGATGACGAACGGTTGAGGGCTGCGGGGGTGCGGGTTCTGCTGAAGCGGGATGATCTGATTCATCCAGAGGTGGCGGGGAACAAGTGGCGGAAGCTGAAGTACAACGTCGCGACTGCCCGGGAGTTGGGGTTCGGGACTCTGCTGACGTTTGGTGGTGCCTATTCGAATCACATCCGGGCCACTGCTGCGGTCGGGTCGTACTGCGGCTTCGGCACGATCGGCGTGATCCGTGGTGAGGAACATCTGCCGCTCAACTCGTCGCTTCGCTACGCCGTCTCGCGCGGTATGCGGCTGATGTACCTCGACCGGACGACGTACCGGGCGAAGGCCTCGGAGGCTGTGATCGAGGCGCTGCACGAGGAGTTCGGCGACTTCTATCTCATCCCGGAGGGTGGTAGCAATGCCGATGCCGTCCGGGGATGTGCGGAGTTGCCGGCCGAGCTGGATGCGTCCGTCGACGTCGTGTTCTGCGCGGTTGGCACCGGAGGGACGATCGCCGGTGTCGCTGCCGGTATGCGGCCGGACCAGCTGGCGATCGGGGTTCCGGTCCTCAAGGGTGGCGCGTTCCTTGAGGATGACATCGTTGCGCTCCAGGAGCAGGTGTACGGCGCGCGTACTGGAACTTGGCGGCTTGAGTGTGATTACCACTTCGGTGGCTACGCGAAGCGGACACCTGAGCTCGGCGAGTTCATCGACGACTTCGAGAAGCGGCACGGTGTGCGGCTGGACTGGGTGTACGAAGCGAAGATGATGTACGCACTGTTCGACCAGATTGCGCGCGGCGCGTTTCCGAACGGTACGACGATCGTTGCCTTGATCAGTGGGTCCGGCGAGGTGCCGGAGGTCTGATGGTCAGGCTTCTAGCCACTCGAGGTGCCAGTCGCCCGAGTTGACGATGAAGTTCTTTCCGAAGCCGAGCCAGCGGCCGTTCATGCCGCGGGCGTGAGGGCTGACGACTAGCTGGATGGTGCCGTGGTAGACCGCGCCGCGGTAGTAGCCGGTGGGTGCAGTTCGTTCTTTCCAGGTTCCGGTGGCGATGGCTCCGCTGACGGACAGATCCAGTGTCAGCCGTGATTCGCCGTCGGCGGGATCGTTGGTGCCGTGGAGCCGGCTGCCGGTGTGGTGGAGGCGGATGGTGTGTTCGCCTTGCAGGCTGGCGTCGCGGCCGGTGGAGAAGTAGCTGTAGCGGGAGAGCCAGAGGCCGTTGAGGTCGCCGCTTGTGGCTCGGGCTGTGTCGAGATTCGAGTAGTCGGCTAGGTCGATGACGAGGTCGGCCACGGAGCACTGGTAGAGCTCGGCCAGGCGGGCGAGGACGTCCAGAGATGGGGCGTAACCGGTCGGCGCCGGCCACTGCTCCCAGTAGGAGAAGTTCTTGAAGGTCTTGGGGTCGTCCGGCCAGTGATGGTTCCATTGGTCGGCTGCGTCGCGCTGGCTCCAGTCGTGGGCGAGGCGGAACGCCACCCGTGGGTTCACGCCGTACCGGTCGGCGAAGGCGTCGGCGATCTCGACCCAGGTTGATCCCTGGGCGCGCAGTTCGGTGGCCCAGTCTCGTCGCTGCTGGCGCAGACTGCTCGCCTTGGCGGGACGGGCGCCGACGTTGATGCTCATACATCCCATGGTGTCACAAACTCCCTGTTGTGCGGGGAGGTTTGGGGTGAATGGTCACTGGCTGTCTCGGTGGTTCCTACGCGCTGCTGGCGGCAGATTTGGGGGCACGGTCAGGGCGGCGGGTGAGCCCCGAGCGTGCGCCGGGTGGTGTGCGGTTCTCCTGCCCCGTCGCCCTGGCCGATCCAAGCGATGGCTGTGATCGGAGGACGGGGAAGTGGATTTGACCAGGCAGAGCGGACGCGAATGGCCGGTACTCCGTTCGGCGCAAGAACTGGACTGCGACGGGCGGAATCCCCGCACGGATGAACCGTGCCTCCTCGGCTATCACCAGGGTCCGCATCGGGACGCGATTGGCGAAGAGTGGCTCGACGACTGACCCGCGCGGGACAACCCGCTGACGTTGCGAAGCGTTGAGGACTGTGCATAGCTCATGCGTTGAACACGCATGGACAAGTCAGATGCGGACGGTGTCAGTGGGGATTCCGGGAATGAGCCGCGAGTCCGGGTGAGGATGCCGAGCAGGCCGCGGGCGCTCTATCCGCAGGCAGCTCGTGTGCTGCGCCGGATCGTTGTGCGACTGGCGCGGGCGAGGCGCGGAACCGGCGCTGCGTCGCAGTCGGGGGAGGAGGCATCATGAGCGGCGACGGCCTCGATCCGTGGGCGACTCTCGACGACCTGCTGGGCACAGAGGCGTTGCCTCACCACTCGACGGCCAGTGGCGTTGGACGGCTGGCGTTCTACGGGCGGTGCTCGACCGAGGACAATCAGGATCCGAAGACGTCCAAGGCTTGGCAGCTGGGGGAGGCGACGCGGTTCGTCGAGCCGCTTGGTGGCGTGGTGGTGGAGGAGTTCTTCGACATCGGGCAGTCGCGTTCGTTGCCGTGGGAACGACGAGACGAGGCCAGCCGTGCGTTGCAGGCTTTGAAGAATCCCAATCGCGGATGGGACGGATTGGTCGTCGGCGAGGCGACTCGATGCTGGTTCGGCAATCAGTTCAGTCTACCTGGCCGAAGTTCGATCGGTACGGCGTATCGCTCTGGGTACCGAGTCTCGGTGGTCGGTTCGATGCCGAGAACACTGTGCACGACATGGCGATGACGATCACGGGTGGACTGTCGAAGTCGGAGCGGCAGCATGTGCAACGTCGAGTTCGAGCTGCGATGGCAGCCCAGGTTCTGATCGATGGCAAGCATCAGGGCGGACGAGCGCCGTACGGCTATGTCGTCGTCGACGCAGGACCGCACCCGAACCCACGAAAGGCGCAGGAGGGCTATCGACTGAGAGTCCTTGCCATAGACGAGGTGGCGGCTCCGATCGTGGAGCGGATCTTGGCGCTGTACCTGGAAGGCATCGGCCACAAAGGCATCGCCCAGTTGCTGAACGCCGAGCATGTCCCGTGCCCGGCCGCCCACCCTCCTCATCAGAACCGGCATCGTTCAGGCGACGGCTGGCAGGGCTCGACAGTCAGGGCGATCCTGTGCAATCCGCGGTACACGGGGTATGCGATCTACGGCAGGTGGCAGAAGGTCGAGGAACTGCTAGACCCGGATGACGTCGCGGCGGGCCACGTCGTCAGGTACAAGCGTTCGCCGGCGTCGAAGATCGTGCGATCACGCGAGCCTGCCCATCCGGCGATCGTGTCGGTCGAGGACTTCACGCGAGTGCAGCTGGAGATGTCCGCGCGGGCTGGAGCGAGCATGTCCGAGCGAGCGCGAGCAACAAGGACCCGCGTCGCGTCGTCGCACACCTACGTGCTGCGTAGACGGATCCACTGCACGATCTGCGGGCGACGGATGGAGGGCTCGCACCGGTCACACGCGACGTTCTACCGCTGTCGGGCCCGAAGCCTGGCTCCCGGGTCACCCGCGCTGCAGGACCATCCGGTGAACGTCTATCTGCGCGAGGACCACCTGACAGCCAAGATCAACGCGTGGATCGCCCGGTTGTTCGCCCCGGCCCACATCCAGCGCACTGTGGAGGCGCTGGCCGACGCCGACGAGCTGGCGGACAGGATCGAGACCCAGGCGCAATCGTTCCGGCGCCGTATCGCGGCCGCGGAGTCGACGATGGAGCGCCTGCGGCGGGCGATCGAGGTGGGCTGGGATCCGGAGACCCTCACCGAGCAATACAACGCGGCAGCGGCCGACAAGCGAGCTGCGGAAGTCGGTCTGAAGGCTGTCGATCCAGTGCCTCAACCGACCGCAGACGACGTCCGCGCGATCGTGACGCAGCTTGGTGACATGGCGAAGGCGCTGGATCTCGCGGACCGTAACGATTTGGCCGAGCTGTACGAAGCCTTGGGTCTGACGGTTGCTTGTGACCATCGAGTGCAGGTGGCGGAAGTGTCGATTACTCCCGCCCTGCGTGGGGTTAAGAAGTGTGTCCGAGGTGGGACACGCACCTTAACCTCGATCCACCGATGGACTGGGGTGAGTTGGGCGGGGTAGGCGTGCCGTAACGCGAGAATGCCCTTGCGGGCTGGGAGATTGGGACTTGTCGAAGGTTCCAGATCGCCGAGCACGAAGGGCATCTCGTAGATGCAACTATGTCATACTCCCCGGGCGGTTCGTGCGGAGTTCGATGATCCGAATTTGGTGTCGTCGGCCGGGCTGGTGCCGGCGATGGCGCTGGCGGAGTCGGTGGGCCTGCGTGGCCTGGCCGATGAGCGGTTGAGTGTGCCGACCGACAAGGGCGCGAACGCGGGGTTGAAGGTGTCGTCGCTGGTCGCGGGAATGGTGGCCGACGCGGACTCGATCGACGACATGGCGCTGTTGCGGCATGGCGGGATGGGTCGGGTGTTCACTCACGCGTATGCGCCGTCGACGCTGGGGTCGTTCCTGCGCAGCTTCACCTTCGGTCACGTCCGCCAACTCGACGCGGTCGCGTCGCGGTTCCTGACCGGGCTGGCCGGCAAGACGCCGCTGGTCGGCCAGGTCGGCCAGGTCGGCCAGGTCGGCCAGGTCGGCCAGGTCGGCCAGGTCGGCCAGGTCGCCGACGGTGACGGTGACGGTGGTGAGTTCGTGCTGGTCGATGTCGATGACACGATCATCGAGGTGCACGGCCACGCCAAGCAGGGCGCCGGGTTCGGCTACTCCGGGGTGCGCGGGCTGAACGCGCTGCTGGCCACGGTCACCACCAGCGGCACCGCACCGTTGATCGTGGCGCAGCGGCTGCGGAAGGGTGCCTGCGGGTCGCCGCGCGGCGCCCAACGCCTGGTCACCGACGCGTTGAAGACCGTGCGTGGACTCTCGGGTGGAGTGTCCGGCAGGCCGCTGGTGCGGGCCGACTCGGCGTTCTACGGGCGCGGCCTGGTGCTGGCCACGGTCCGCGCCGGCGCCGATGTCTCGGTCACCGTCCGGCTCGACAAGCGGATCAAGGCCACGATCGCAGCCCTCGCGGACGACCCCGACGCGTGGACACCGATCGAGTACACCGACGCGATCTACGACGAGCAGACCGGCCGGTGGGTCTCCCGCGCCGAGGTCGCCGAAATCCCGTTCACCGCGTTCGCCTCCCGTAAGAGCGAGCGGGTGCCTGGCCGGCTCGTGGTCCGCCGGATCCCCGATCTCAACGCCGACAAGAACAAGGCCGCGGACCAGGGAACCTTGTTCGACGTCTGGCGGTTCCACGCTTTCTTCACGACCGTCGACCCAGACGTGATGGACACCGTCACCATCGACAAGACCCACCGCGGTCACGCGGTCATCGAGCAAGTCAACGCCGACCTGAAGGACTCCGCACTGGCGCACCTGCCGTCCGGCGTGTTCGCCGCGAACGCCGCCTGGCTGGTGCTCGCCGTGATGGCGTTCAACCTCACCCGCGCCGCCGCCACCCTCGCCGGCCCCGACCTGGCCAAAGCCCGCACCGGCACGATCCGGCGCAAACTGATCAACGTCGCCGCCCGGATCGCCTCATCCGCAAGGCGAATCACCCTCCACCTGCCCGTCGGCTGGCCCTGGCAACAGCACTCGACCGCACTCTTCAACCAGGTCTGCGGACCGCCCGCCACCGCCACACCCTGACCACCCCGCCGAACCACGGCCCGACCGGACAACCACAAGTGGAACCCACCGCAGCGAGGCGGGACACCCCACCACGCCCACCCGGCCCAAGCATCACGCCGAACCCGAATCAGTGCATCATGCCAAGCCGATCGGTGGATCGAGGCTTAACCACACGGCTATGCCTCGAGGAGGACCCGCTCCGCGGTCTTTCGCCGGCGGACTGCCGCGAGCGCGATGAGGTCGCGCCGGAACCGCACGCGCCTGGCGGTCTCGATCACGGGGATTAGGCCCTCGTCGGCGGGGGCTTTGGTTTCGGTGACGGGCAGGCCGAGGATGCGCGCCGCGTCGTGGAGACCGGTCAGGCCGCGGACGCCGGTCCGAGGGGCTCGGCGGAGTACGGTGAGGGGACGGCCGAGCTGGGGGCCACGGGACCTGGTAGCGGCGTACGGGCAGCAGTGGACTGCCGGTGGTAGTCGCCGGGCTGGGAGGCAAGGATGCCTGCCATGGCGAGCAGCGTGACCATCTGCCGGGTGTCGTGGAGTGTGGCGGTCGCTTGTGTGGACGCGCCTCTCTTACCCCGATGCACGCCTATGCCTGAGTGGTCCCGCGGTTTGCGCCTCCTGTCCAGCGACCGTCCCTCTGCAGGCGCGGCGCCTACTATGAGCAGGTCCGCCATACCGGGAACGGAGCGTGCTCATGGCTGAGGACGAGCTGCAGGCCATTGTGGACCAGCTCGCTGAGCGACTTGAGCGCTCGGTGGCGATCGATGACCCCGGTATCCGGCTCCTGGCAGCGAGCAGGCACTTCGGCGACGAGGATCGGCTGCGAATCGGGTCGGTGCTCAATCGGACAGTCCCGCCCGAGGTGGTCGAACTGATCCGCGCCCACGGCGTTTCGCAATGGACCAAGCCCGGCAGGCTCGACTTGGGGATCCCGGACGCATCGCCGAGGCTGTGCACACCCATTCGCTGCCAGGGGCAGCTCCTCGGCTACCTGTGGCTGCTCGACCGCATCGGAACTCTCGGCGATGCCGAGATGGCCGCGGCCGGCGAGGCTGCCGATCGCGCCGGCACCGTCCTGTACCGGCGTCTGCTGGTGCGGCAACGCTCTCAGGCACGCCACGAAGCCATCCTGCGGGACCTGGTGTCGCCCGACACGATGATCCGGTCGCAGGCGATCGATGACCTGCGCACCGAGGACCTGTTTCCTGAGAGCCCCCTGCACCTCACGGTGCTGGCCGTGCAGTGCCAGTCCGGCGGTGGGGCACGCGCCGAAGGGGGAGTCGAGTTGGAGGCTGCGGTCGACGAAGGTAGCCGTGCGGTCGCTGAGGACGTCGCGTTGCTCGCCACCCACCGGTCCCGAGCCTGGCTGCTCCTCGCCCAACGGCGCCCACCCACCCGCGACCTCATCGACACGATCACCAGTCGGATCACGATCCGGTTCAAACACCTCACGCACAGTAGGTCGGCACTCGTCTTCGGCCTCGGGCCCACTGTCGAGCGGCTCGACGAAGTAGCCGACTCCTATCGCAAAGCGGTGCGAGCCGCACGGACGGCTGTGCTCGTGCCTGGCGTCGGCAACATCGCGCGATGGGGCGAGCTCGGCCCCTACGAGCTCCTGGTCACCCTTGCCCCCGACGATCTGGCCGAAGCCTCTCGGACCCCAGACCTCATTGCACTCGAGGACGCCGACGTGCGCGGAGTCCTGATAGGGACTCTCACCACCTTCTTCGACCACGGCGGCAGCGCCCAGCACGCTGCCGAGGCCCTGCGCATCCATCGCGCGACCTTGTACCAACGCCTCAGGCGTATCGAACAGGTCACGGGTCGCAACCTCCAGGACGGCGACGATCGCCTCGCTCTCCATCTCGGCCTCAAGCTCCGCGCCCTCGCGATCGCATTCCGCGTCAACCCGCACGGCCACAGCTGACAGCCCCGTTCGATCAGGGCTCTCCTCCGCTTGCTCGGCCGTCCCCCCGCCGGCGATCCGAGGCGGAACTTCACCGATCGGCGCCTTCAAGGCCGCGGCACACGAGGCGACGGGGGGATGGTCCGTGGCGACCAGGTGCTGGACGTGCGTGACCTCGAGGCGCCCTTTCCGGGGCACGCGGACCGATCTCACCTGTGCGCGGGGTGTCCGCGACATCGGTCGATTTGGTTCGCTCGAACTCACGACATATGACTACTGCCCGATCCCACCGGCATAGGCAATGCTGTGTCGATCAAGGCACCGAACAGGAACTGGTGACGCCGCGCGGGCCACTGCCGCGGTGGCGTAGCGAAGGGAAGCTTCGTGAGCGTTGAGAACCTAGGTCCGCGCCAAGGTGCGGAAGAACCGAGCCTGAGTCGGACGGTGGTCGCGGCGTCGGTCGGGAACTTCGTCGAGTGGTACGAGTTTGCCGTGTACGGCGTGGTCGCCGCCTTCATCTCGGTCGCGATGTTCCCTGCGGACGACACAACGGCGGCCATGCTGAACACCTGGGCAGCGTACGGAATCGCGTTCCTGGTGCGTCCGATCGGCGGCGTCCTTCTGGCGCGCCTCGGTGACCGCTACGGTCGCCGCCACATTCTCTACGTCACGATCACGCTGATGTCGGTCGCGACGTTCTCCATCGCCGTGATCCCGTCATACGCCACCATCGGGATCGCCGCGCCGATTCTCCTGATCTGCGCTCGCATCGCGCAGGGCATCGCAGCAGGCGGTGAGCTGGCTGGCGCTGCAGCGTTCCTCTACGAGCATGCGCCAGTGCATTGTCGTGCCAGGGTGGTCAGCTTCCTGGGTGTGAGCACGTTCTGTGCCATGGTTCTGGGGTCGACCTTGGGGACCGTGCTCACCGTCGCGCTGCCGGCGGAGGAGATGCAGATGTGGGGCTGGCGCTTGGTCTTCGCCACCGCTCTGCCGCTCGGCTTCGTCGGGGTCCACATCAGGCGCTCCCTCCAGGAGACGCCCGCGTTCCACCAGATGCACGAGCAGCGAGACAGCCCGATGGTCGAACCGAGTCCGGAGGGCTTCTGGCTCGCGATGCGGCAGAACGGCCGCGCCATCCTCCTGTACCTGGGATTCGGCACGTTCTACTCGATCGCCATCTACACCAGTGTCGCCGCCTACCTCGCGTACATGCTGGCCAACGGCTTCTCGAAGGAAGCAGCGTTGACGATCAACACCATCGCCGGTCTTGCGATCATCGCGGGCATCCTGCTCTCGGGCGGCCTGGCCGACCGAGTTGGAAGGAAGCCGATCCTGATCGGTGGTGCCACTGCCATGGCGGTGAGCATCGTGCCGACCTTCTTGCTGGGATCGACAGGCACCTTCGCCCTCGGGCTGTTGGGGGCACTGGTCTTCGTCATCCCGCTGTCGGTGTTCATCACTCCGGCCGTTATCAACGTGGTGGAGCTCTTCCCGGCCAAGGTCCGCGTCACGGCGGGTGCCGCAGCCTACAACCTCACGGTCATCATTGGCGGCTTCATGCCGTTCGTCGCCGTATGGCTCACCGACGCCACGGGCTCGCACCTGGCCTTTCCCGTCTTCGTCGCATCGATGGCGGTCCTGGCACTCACCGTCGTGCTGATGTGGTACCGCGAGCCGGAGACTGGTCACGTATCGATCCAAGTGGTGGAGGAGACGCGATGATGACGCAGATCGTCCTGGAGAACGCCCGAGTCTTCGACGGCGTATCCGAGGAATGTCCCGGGGGGATGTCGGTGCTGGTTGCGGACGGCAAGATCCGTGAGGTGTCCGATCGTCGGATCCAGGCGGACGAGGCACGCAGGATCGACGTCGGCGGCAAGACCCTGATGCCGGGCCTGATCGACATGCACATCCACTCGTACTTCTCCGATCTCGACCCCCGGGTCCTCAACGATCGTGATGCGCCCTACCGAACCGCGTACGCGATCAAGAAGCTCGGCCATGCCCTCGACAGCGGGTTCACGACCGTGCGCGACATCGGAGGTGGCGACTATCCGCTGGCGGCGGCCATCGCCGACGGACTGATCAGGGCGCCGCGGTTCTTCTACGCAGGCAAGGTCCTGTCGATGACCGGCGGCCACGTCGACTACCGCACGCCCAACGAGAAGCACCACACGCACGGATACTGCTCGTGCGCCTCGATGAATTGGGCAGGCGTGATCGCCGATGGCGTCGACGAATGCATCAAGGCGACGCGCGAGGAGCTGCGCCGCGGCGCCCACTGCATCAAGATCGTCGCCTCGGGCGGCGTGATGTCACCGAGCGATCCGATCTGGATGAACCAGTTTCGCGAGGATGAGATTCGCGCGATTGTCCAGGAATGTGTCGAACGGCGCACCTACGTGGCCGCGCACTGCCTGACCAGCGAGTCGACGCGCCGGTCGGTCGAGTTCGGAGTGCGCTGCGTCGAACATGCGGCAGTCATCGACGCCGAGACGGCAGCCTTTGTCGCGGAGCGTGGCGCGTACGTCGTACCGACCATGGCCTGCCTCTTCTCGCTCGTCGAGCAGGGCTTGGAGATGGGCTTGCCACCCGACCGCATGGACGGTCTCCGCACGGTTTATGAGAGCTCGATGGCCGGGCTGGATGTGATGCGGAGCGCGGGTGTAAAGATCGCCTACGGCACGGACCTGCTTGCCGGCTTCTACACCCAGCAGACCCGGGAGTTCGAGCTCCGCCGCGAGGTCTTCACGCCGCTCGAGCTCCTGCGTCAGGCCACGTCGGTCGGCGCGGAGGTCCTGATGCAGACGGGGAAGCTGGGTTCGGTCACACCGAACGCGTGCGCCGACCTGATCGTCGTCGACGGTGACCCGCTCCAGGACATCGGCCTCCTTGCGGCGCAGGGCCGGAACCTGGACCTCATCATGCGCGGCGGAGAAATCATCAAGAACCGGCTCGACTAGGGAGCCGTCCGCGTCCGACGCCGACGCGGACCACCGCCGGGGGCCGTGCAGCTGCCTCGTGCGCGACGAAAGCCAGGGCGAAGACGCTCAACAGGAACGACCCGAGGAGAAACGCATGACTGAGGAAGCCAAGAATGGCGATCAGCAGGGGAGTGTGGCCGGCTCCGCGATGTCCGCTGACCAGGTCTTCGGCGCCACGGAGTACTTCGAGATGGAGTCGACGTCAGTCGGTGCCCGTTTCGCGATCTGGGTGACGGCCTCTCCGACGTACGCGCAGGACGAGCAGTCGGCCTATCCGGTGCTCTACGTGACCGACGGCAACTTCAGCGTCGGCCAGACGGCGCCGCTGGCGGTGATGCAGGGCGACCTGGCCCTTCCGATCGCTCCCTACCTGCAGGTGACCGTCGGATATGCCGGCGACGACGCCCGGGACTGGGCACGGGTGCGCAACCGTGATCTCGTGCCGCCGGGCGAGCCTGTTCCGCCGGCGATGCGGTCCTCGTTGGAGCTGGCGGTGGAGAACGGGCTGATGACCCGACCGGAGGCCGAGGCCTATCTCGCGGACCTGGCCAACACCCGAGCCGACGCGTTCCTGTCCTTCATCACAGATGAGCTCCACCCGGAGATCAGCCGTCGCTACCGGGTTGCTCCCGAGGGCCACGGGCTGTTCGGCTATTCCTACGGTGGCCTCTTCACCTTGTACGCCCTGCTCACGGGGTGTTCCCTGTTCACCGCCTATGGAGCAGGCAGCCCGGGCGTCGCGTCGCCGGAGAGCACGGCGCTCGCGCTCGCAGGAAAGCCCCTCGATCTCACCGGCAAGCGACTCCATCTCACGATCAATGGGCCTGAGATGACGGGTGAGCTGCCCATCTACCGACTGATCGGACGTGGGTACACCCTCCTTGTCGAATCCCTGCGCGCGGCCGAGTCGGGACTCACGCTGACTACGCAGGTGCTGGGCGAAACCCACCTCACAGGCCTCCAGCCTGCGTTCCTCAGCTTCATGCGCACCTGCTGGTCGAGTCCTGCATGACCTGTCGCAGGGGGTGCGGGCCAACGCCAGAGCACAACGGCGCCGCAGCGAGGCGATACGGAGGCGCCAGATGCTGATCGAACACCTACGGGAGCTGATCCCCGCTGATCGCATTCAGCTCGATCCCGCGGTGCTGGCAAGCTATGCCCACGACGAGGCCGAGTGGGCTCCTCACGGTACGCCGCTCGTCCTCGTCCGGCCGCGCACCGCCGAGGAGGTCCAGCAGGTGGTGCGCGCCTGCATCGAGTACGACGTGCCCGTCGTACCCCGCGGGGCCGGCACTGGCCTGTCCGGCGGAGCGAACGCTGTCGACGGGTGTGTCGTCCTGTCCACCGAGGCGATGTCGGCGATCACGGAGATCGACCCCGTGGAGCGGCTGGCCGTGGTGCAGGCGGGTGTCGTCAACGACCACCTGCGGAACGCGTGTGCGGAGCACGGTCTCTGGTACCCACCCGACCCCGCCTCGGCACCGTGGTCGACGATCGGCGGCAACGTCGCGACGAACGCGGGTGGCATCTGTTGCGTGAAGTACGGCGTCACTGCGGACTACGTGCTCGGACTGCAGGTCGTCACCGGAACCGGCGAGCTGGTCCGACTCGGCCGACGTACGGCGAAGGGCGTCGCAGGATATGGTCTCGCCGGACTGCTCGTAGGCTCCGAGGGGACGCTGGGCGTCATCACCGAGGTCACGCTCAGGCTACGCCCTCAGCGGTCGCCCGAGCACACCGTGGCCGGCTACTTCTCATCGATCCTGGACGCCGGGCGTGCCGTCGCGGCCGTGAGCGCGGCGGGCATCGTCGCATCCGCCCTGGAGCTCATCGACCGGCACTGCCTCGAGGCCGTCGACCAGTGGAAGAAGATGGACCTGGCCGTCGAGGCCGACGTCATCCTGCTGGCGCGGTGCGACGTCCCCGGCCCGGCGGGAGAGGAGGAGGCAGACTCGATCCGCGACTGCTTCGAGCGAACCGGGGCGACCTGGGCGGCTCGTTCGACCGACCAAGCCGAGGCGGACGCTCTGTTCGAAGCGCGGCGCCTGGCGTACCCGGCCCTTGAGCGTTTGGGGCCCGTGCTCACCGAAGACGTCTGCGTGCCTAAGGCGGTGGTTCCGGAGATGCTCGCCCGGATCGAGGCGATCGGAAAGAAGCACGAGACCCTGATCGCCAACATCGCCCACGCCGGGGACGGCAACCTGCACCCCCTGCTGATCACGCGGCGTGGCGACGACGAGGCCAGAGAACGTGCGCAGAGAGCGTTCCGGGAGATCATCGATGAGGCAATTACACTGGGCGGCACGGTCACGGGAGAGCACGGTGTCGGCCTGCTCAAGATGGACGGACTCGCCAAGGAGTTGCCCGCGGAGGTCTTGGATCTCCATCGCGTGGTGAAGGCCGCCCTGGACCCGCATGGCATCCTCAACCCCGGCAAGGTCATCGCCGTGGACAACGAATGAGCCGCTGCCCGACCGGCGTGAAGTGCGTCGAGAACGTGCCACTGCCCTAGCAACAGTGGCCCACCCGCCCGGCCCGACGGAGCGCAGCGGCTGGCCGGGCGGGAGACCACCTTCCGTATGCGGGCTCTCCCGCGGTTGGTCGGGAGCGGCCCACCACCCCTCGTGGCTGCCATCGGCATGTCCGAGCTCGGCATCTCCACCGGCAGCAGCAACCAACACACAGACCTCGGAGGTACCACATGAGCACGACCACCGACGCCATCATCGTCGGGGCGGGTGTGGTGGGCGCGTCCATCGCGCTGGAATTGACCCGAGCCGGGTACTCCGTGCTCGTCGTCGACAAGGCAGGTGGACCTGGCTTCGGGTCCACGAGCGCGTCGAGCGCGGTCGTCCGGTTCAACTACTCGACCTGGGACGGCATGGCCGCCGCGTGGGAGTCGAAGTTCCGGTGGGAGGCCTGGGCCGACCACCTCGGCTACGCCGACGCGGCGGGACTGGCCTCGTTCAAGCGCTGCGGTCTGGCGTTCCTCGACGTCGACATCATGCCTCGCGACCGGATGGCGAAGATGTTCCTCGCGGCGGGGATCCCGTTCGAAGAATGGGGACCTGCCGAGCTCGCGAAGGCATTCCCCCATGTCGACGCGGGTCGCTACTTCCCGCCGAAGCCTGTCACCTCCGACCAGTTCTTCGAGGCTCCCACGGGCGTTCTCGGCGCCATCTACACGCCTGACGCGGGATACGTCGACGATCCCCAGCGAGCTGCGGCAAACCTCGCCGCCGCCGCGGCGCACATCGGTGCGACGTTCCGGTACAAGAAGGCCGTCACCGCCGTCGAGCAACGACAGCAGTCGTGGGCGGTGACTCTCCACGACGGTGACGTCCTCGAAGGCGCCATCGTCGTCAACGCTGCCGGGCCCTGGTCCACCGGGCTGAACAGGCTCGCGGGGATCGGGTCGGACTTCACCGTCAAAGTCAGACCGGTGCGGCAGGAGGTCCACCACGTCGCTGCACCGCCGTCGCTGCCCACCGGCTTCCCGATCATCGCCGATGCCGACCTCGGCACCTACATCCGCGGAGAGTCGAGCGGCAACATGCTCATCGGTGGAACCGAACCCGCATGCGACCCCTTGGAGTGGATCGACGATCCCGACGCCGCGAACCCGCACCCCACGACGGAGCGTTTCGAAGCGCAGGTGCTTCGGGGCGCACGCCGTCTCCCCGACCTCGCCGTTCCCAATCGTCCGCGTGGTATCGCAGGCGTGTACGACGCAGCCGATGACTGGACGCCCATCTATGACCGGACCGAGGCGCCCGGGTACTACGTTGCCATGGGCACCAGTGGCAACCAGTTCAAGAACGCCCCGCTCATCGGGTCCCTGATGACCACCATCATCGACGGCGTGACGAACGGGGCTGACCACGACGTGCAGCCCTTGACGTACACAGCGCCCCACACCGGCCACGTCATTAACCTGGGAGCCTTCTCGCGACGTCGCCAGACCAATGCAGCATCGTCGGGAACGGTGCTTGGCTGAAACCATGACGGCCTGACGATGCAGTAGGTCAACCCCCTCATCGCCCGCGCCAAGGGCGAACCGGTCGAACCTGTCAACGTGCCTGACCCCGGACCCGGCGCGGCGGTGGTCACAGTGGCCTCGTGCGGGGTGTGCCCGCCGACATCCGCTACCGCGAGGGCGGGATCAACGACGACCTCCCGTTTCTGAACTGGCGAGCCCGTATGCGGTGAGTGTCGAGCATGCAAGCGAGGCGACCTGCAGTACTGCTTCGCCACCCACAAAGCACGGCAGAATGACCCTCGAGGACGGCATCCCGCTCTCGTCCGCCCTGGGGCTCGGCGCCTTCGCCGAGAAGACCATGATCGCCGCCGGCCAATGCACGAAGGTGGACCCCAACGCATGCCCGCGGCCGTTGGGCTGCTCAGCTACGTGGTGATGGCCGACCACGCCGCCCCGGTCAGCCTCGGAAGCATGACGCTTCCAACGCCACTGTGCCTGGTTGATCCGGACGACTTCTCGATGAGAAATCACGGGCCTCGGTGACATGGGCCTGGTGACCATCGGCCTGGCGACCACGGTGATGCGGTTGCGGATGGTCTTGTCGGACAGGCAGAAGTGGCGGGCCATCTCGGTGTTGGACCAGCCGTGGGCGACCAGGTCGAGGACCTCTTCTTCGCGTTCGGTGAAGTCTGGGGAAGGCGTTCCATGTCCGTCGGCACACGCGCCTCAGCAGAACCGACATCGGAAGATGGACGGTTGGCAGCACTCGACGGTCGCGGCAGTCCTGGAGAATCCGCGGTATACCGGCTATGCGGTCTACGGCCGGTGGCAGAAGGTTGAGGAACTGCTGGATCCGGACGACGTGGCTGCCGGTTACGTCGTGAGGTTCCGTCGGTCGCCGCAGGCCAAGATCGTTCGGTCGCGGCAGCCGGCGCATCCCGCGATCGTGTCGGTCGAGACCTTTACCGCGGCACAACTGGAGAAGCGCAAGCGTCAGGCCGGCGGCAAAGGTGGGTGGTCGGCGGCAGAGCGACGGCGGACACCGAAAAAGCGCGTCTATGTGTATCGAGGCCGGATCAGGTGCGGGATCTGCGTCCGGAAGATGGAAGGTGCGGCCCGCCGCGAGGACACGATCTACTACCGGTGCAACGCTCGCACGCTGGTGCCTGGATCGGCGACCGCTCTGGCTCATCCTCCGCAGATCTACCTTCGTGTAGATCTGATCACGAAGCCCATCAACAGGTGCATCGGAAGTCTGTTCGATCCGATCCATCGCGACGAGACGATCTCGGCGCTGATGGAGGCTGACGAATCAGCGGACCAGGTGCTCGAAACGCGTTGAGCAAATGCGTGACCGAGTGATCGCCGCAGAGACCGTTATGAAGAAGTTGCGTAAGGCACTCGATGCCGGCTGGGATCCAGCGAAGCTACGCGAGCAGTACAACGCCGCGGCTGGAGAGAAGCGCGCCGCCGAGGCGGCTCTCGCTGCGGTGCCGAGCGAGAAAAGCTTGAGTCGCAAGGAACTTGAGTCGTACGTCGACGAACTCGGTAGCGTCGGGAAGGCCTTGAATCTCGCCGGATCCGAGGAGCTGAGTGAGCTCTACTCGTCGCTTCGCTTGGCTTTGACGTACCACCACCGCGAGCAGATCGTCGAGGTGGAAGTCGACCCATTGGCCGACCGTGTGGATAAGTACCGTGTCCGAGGGGGGACTTGAACCCCCACGCCCCGCGAAGGGCACTAGCACCTCAAGCTAGCGCGTCTGCCTATTCCGCCACCCGGACGAGTGGTCTCACCGCTTGCGCGGTGCCGACCGGAGAACAGTAGCAAACTCCAGGGGTGGAATTCACATCGGGGCGCCGGGGTGGTGACGACCGGGTGTGATCGGCGTAGTTTGAAATTCAAGGAGTGGCCTCTGGGGGTGGAGGTGGTACGCCGTGGACGCGTGGAACGGGATGTCGTTCGAGGGTAAGGACACGATGCTCCGGGTGGTGCGGGACGAAGCGGAGCTGTTCTTCGGGATGGTCGACACCGACGACGTGTGGGAGGCGCCGACCGGGGCCGGGCACTGGGAAGTGCGCGATGTGGTGGCGCATCTCACGGACACGACCGAGTCGTACTTCGTGGCGTTCGACGCGGCGCGGTCGCACAGCGAGGTACCACCGGCGTACGGGCTGCCGGGGATGGCCGAGCGGGTCGACAAGCAAGCGTTGGCGCTGCGGAGTGTGCCGCGGCCGGAGCTGGTAGAGCGGCTGCGGACCGACTTCGACAAGATGATGGGGATCTTCGACGCGCTCGGGCCCGACGAGTGGGGTGGGTTCACCGTGCCGCACTTCTACATGGGTCCGCTGCCGGCGTTCTTCTTCCCGGCGTTCCAGTTGATGGACTACGGCGTCCACTCGTGGGACATCCGGCAGGGCACCGGCCGCGCGCACGGACTGTCGGGGGAGGCGGCCGATCTGCTGGTGCCGTTCATGTTCGTGCTGTGGAAGTACACGACCGGCGCGAAGGATCCGTGCCAGCTCGGGATCCGGATCACCAGCGGCCCGAACGCCGGTGACACCAGGGTGTCCGTCGGTCCGGACGGCATGGACTACACGGCCGGTGACGCGAGCGATCTGTCGGCGGTCATCGAGTTCGATCCCGGCAGCTTCGTGCTGACCGCCTTCGGCCGGAGCAACGCCGGTACGATCCGAGGCGACCGGGCGGTCGCCGACCGGTACCTGAACCTGTTCTTCCGGATCTGAGGGGGATGGCATGACCGAGATCGACCTGCCCGCGATCGAAGCCGAGCGGGACCGGATCAGGTCGGCGTACCTGAAGCCCGCCGGTCAGTCGTCGGCGCGCGGACTGCATCACACCGCGTTGCTGAGCGCGGACGTCGAGCGCACGGTGCGGTTCTACCAGGACGTGCTCGGGTTCCCGCTGACCGAGATGGTCGGGAACCGCGACTACGCCGGCTCGACGCACTTCTTCTTCGACATCGGGAACGGGAACCTGCTGGCGTTCTTCGACTTCCCGGGGCTCGATCTCGGTCCGTACGCCGAGGTGCTCGGCGGGCTGCACCACCTAGCGATCTCGGTCGAGCCGTCGCAGTGGGAGCGGCTCAAGGAGAGCCTCACCGAGCACGGGGTCGACTTCCAGGAGGAGAGCGGTACGTCGATCTACTTCCGCGACCCTGATGGCGCCCGGATCGAGCTGATCTCCGACCCGCTGGGTGAGATGTACGGCCTGAAAGTGCTCTGAAGCGGGCCCGCTGTGGAAGTCCCGCCTAGAAGGACCGGCCAGCCGTTGACCAGCCGCGGTGTCGGCGAGATTCTCGTCTGGGGGCGAGTCTCGGGGTGAATCGGGGAGATGGGGCAGCGCAGTCCTTTGGTGACGCTGGCGGCGACGGCCGTCGGGTTGGTCGCGTTGCTGGTGGTGAACAGCACCCAGGCAGCGGGCCCGCCGGGGTACGCCGCGACGCCCGCCTCAGCCAGCCCGACGCCCACCCCTGAACCGACGCCGACACCCACAGCGACTCAACCGACACCGCCGGCGCAGACGACGCCAGCTCAGAAGACCGTCGTCTACATCGGCCGAACGACTGGCCGAGAAGCCACCCTGGCAATAGCCGTCAAGGGCACCCGCTCCGTCGCCTACATCTGCGACGGCCGCCGCTTGGAAGCGTGGCTCACCGGAACCGCGACCCCAGGTCGCCTCACGCTGAAGGCCCGCACCGGAGAACACCTCACCGGCGCCACCACCGCGAATGCAGCCGCCGGAACCCTCACGCTGAACGGACGCACCCTCCGATTCGCAGCCCGCCCAGCAGGACCACCGGCCGGCCTCTACCGCGCCCGCAACAGCACCGCCACCATCGGCTGGATCGTCCTCCCCGACGGCTCCCAGGTCGGCATCGACAACGACGGCACACCCGCCCCCGCTCCACCGCTCGACCCGACCACACGCTCGGCGACGGTGAACGGCGCGCAGGTCACCGCCCAACCCATCACCGGAGACGAGGAGGGCCGATGAGTACGACGTCAGTCGCGAAGCGTGGCGCGGTCGCAGTACCGCTCATCGCCGGGGCCGCGGCGGCTGTCGCGCTCGGGGTCTACGGGCGGGTGCATCACCCAACCGGTGTCGCGATCGACATCGCGGGTTTCTCCAGTTTCCAGGCGGTGAAGACCTGGCTGGCGACGCTGGCGGCCGTGCTCGGTCTGGTGCAACTCGCCAGCGCGGTCGCGATCTACCGCGGGCGCTCCAAGCTCGCGCCGCTGCACCGCTGGTCCGGGCGAGCCGCCGTCGCGGTCACACTCCCGGTCGTCGCGCACTGCCTGTACGCGCTCGGCTTCCAGTACGGCGAGCCGCGCGTGCTCGTTCACTCGCTGCTCGGTTGCTTCTTCTACGGCGCCTTCGTGGTGAAGATGCTGGCGCTCAGCCGCACCGACACGCCGTCCTGGCTGCTCCCGGTCGCCGGTGGAGCCGTCTTCACCGGCCTGATCGGGCTGTGGCTCACTTCCGCGCTCTGGTTCTTCACCACGTTCGGCATCACCCGCTGAGACGCCACCCACTGAAAGGACCCTCGCCGTGAATCCACCCAGCCGTAGGACGTTCCTCGCCGGCGCCGCGGCCGGCGCTGCCGCGGGACTGACCGGGTGCTCCAAGTACGGCGAACCGAAAGGCACCCCACCCCCGGCGCCGGCCAACGTCGTCCTCGGCACCACGGACGAGATCCCGGTCGGCGGCGGCAAGATCTTCGCGTCCCGGCAGGCCGTGGTCACGCAGCCCGTCAAGGGCACCTTCAAGGGCTTCAGCTCGATCTGCACCCACCTGGGGTGCCCGGTCGCGAGCGTGTCCAACGGGACGATCAACTGCGACTGCCACGGCAGCAAGTACTCGATCAAGGACGGCTCGGTCGAGGCCGGCCCGGCGCCGCGCCCGCTGCCGCCGAAACCGCTCAAGATCAGCGGGGACACGATCACCCTGACCTGAGTCCCCTTCCGCGCCCGTGGTGCGAGAGGATGGGGCGCATGACGACCCCCAGCGACCGTCCGTCGTACGCCCCCGATGCCGAGGTGGTGGAGCTCTGCAGTGAGCTGATCCGGATCGACACCACGAACTACGGCAACGGCAAGAGCAACGGCGAGCGGGTCGCGGCGGAGTACGTCGCCGCGCAGCTGGACGAGGTCGGCATCGAGTCGACGATCTACGAGTCGGAGCCGGGTCGCGCAACGCTGGTCGCGCACTGGGACGGCGAGGACCAGAGTGCGGACCCGTTGCTCGTGCACGGGCACCTGGACGTCGTACCAGCGGATCCGAAGGACTGGAAGGTCGACCCGTTCGCGGGGGAGATCTTCGACGGGTGCGTGTGGGGTCGCGGCGCCGTCGACATGAAGGACTTCGACGCGATGGTGCTGTCCGTGGTCCGGGCCCGCCAGCGCGCCGGCGTGAAGCCGCGGCGGCCGGTCCGCCTGGTCTTCACCGCCGACGAAGAGGCAGGCGGTGTGTACGGCGCCCAGTGGCTGATCAACAACCACCCGGACACGGTGGCGGACTGCACCGAGGGCATCGGTGAGGTCGGCGGCTTCTCGATCACGGTCAAGGACGACCTGCGGCTGTACCTGATCGAGACGGCCGAGAAGGGAATGAACTGGATGCGCCTGAAGGCTCGCGGTACGGCGGGCCACGGGTCGATGGTGAACACCGACAACGCGGTCACCAACCTGGTCGAGGCGGTCACGCGGATCGGCTCGCACGAGTGGCCGCTGCGCGTCACGCCGACCGTCCGCGAGTTCCTGAAGACGCTCGAGGACGTGCTCGAGGTGGAGCTCGACCCGGAGGACATGACGACGACGCTGGCGAAGCTCGGCAGCTTCAGCCGGATGTTCGGCGCCACGATCCGGAACACCGCGAACCCGACGATGCTGAACGCCGGCTACAAGGTCAACGTGATCCCCGGCGACGCCGAGGCGCACATCGACGGCCGGTTCCTCCCCGGGTACGAGGACGAGTTCTTCGCGACGATCGACGAACTGCTCGGCGACAAGGTGCAGCGCGAGACCGTCGTCCAGGACATCGCGCTGGAGACCGAGTTCAGCGGTGGCCTGGTCGAGGCGATGAAGGCCTGCCTGGCCGCCGAGGACCCGCAGAGCCGGACGGCGCCGCTGCTGATGTCGGGCGGTACGGACGCCAAGTCGTGGAGCCGGTTGGGCGTGCGGTGCTTCGGGTTCGTCCCGCTGCAGCTGCCGCCGGACCTGGACTTCATGGGCATGTTCCACGGCATCGACGAGCGCGTGCCGACCTCGGCACTCGAGTTCGGTTCGCGGGTCCTGGACCGCTTCTTGGATCAGGCCTGACGGACGATCGTCGGTACGGCGAGTAGCCCGGAGTACACGTAGTCAATCGCGTGCTCGATGTGCTGCAGATCGAAGCGGCGCCCGTTCTGCGCGGTCACCTCGGCGGCCGCGTCGAGCAGATGCTGATCGACGGACAGCGCGTTCGCAGCCGTGTTGTGGACGACAACCCGCAGCTCGTTCACGCCCGGACGCACGGCACCGCTGAGATCGATCCGGTACGGCGGCGCCCACAGCGAACCGCAGTGGGTGTCGTTCAGCCACACGTCTGCGGCGACCCCGACCGGCGGATTGATCAGCGCCCGGTACGAGTTGCCCGGGAGATACGGCTCGCTGTCGGGCGCGACCAACGAGCCGGCGCCGAAGTCGAGCAGCAGGCGGTCGCCACTACCCGAGAGCTCGAACGTGGTGCGGTACGTGGCCGAGCCGGAGTACGTCGCTCGCTCGCGGTCGTCCTCCCAGCGGTGCGGGAGTTCCACCGGACGCACGTCGTTGTCGAAGGCAACCGTCCACTCGCCGTCGAGCGTGCTGACCAGCTGATCCGCGGGCGCGCCGGTGTCGACCGCGGTGGTGGCGGGCACGAGGACGGCTGACTCGTAAGGGTGCAGGGTCGTGGAGCGGCGGACGCTGATGTCCTCCGAGCGCGGGTTCCAGACCTCCATCGGCTGGTCGAAGGTCAGCTCGCGCGGCACGGCGCCGGTGTTGGCCACGAAGTAGAAGTCACCGTCGTCCAGCCGCCGGTGCACCACGCCGACGTCGGGCACAGCGGCCAGCGGTGCGGCCGGAAGCCGACCAGCGAGGGCGTCGATATCCGTCACCACGAAACCGCCGGCCGCAGCCACGGCGTCGAGCCAGTCCCGGGTAGCAGGAGCTGTCGTGGTCCCGTCCGGAACGACGATCAGCGAAACGTCGGCCGGATCGACCACGGCGATCGCGTCGTCGTCGACCAGGTCGAAGTCGAGACCCGCTTCCCGGATCGTCCGCGGGACGCTCTCCGGGATCAGCTGCCGAACCACGCGGTACAGGTTGTTCGGCTCCGAGAAGCCGGCCCGCACGGCGGCGTACGCGTCCGAGGCCGGGATGTAGATCTTCACCGGCCGGACCGGTGTGCCCTGCTGCAGGAGCCACGAGAGCCGGTGCAGGGAGCCGAAGAGAGCCGTTGCCGTCGGCCACCAAGGGTTGCGGTCGTCGAGAGCGCCGGCCGCGTAGAAGATCCAGCCGAGGCCGGGACCGTTCGAGGGGGAGTACGGCCAGCCGTGACCGATCAGCTGGTTGACGCCGGACAGGAAGTGTTCGTGCGCCTCACCCTGGAGATCGAGCGGCGTGGCCCGGAACGACGGCGAGTGCACCCACGTCCACACCTCGGCCGACACCACAGACCGGCCGTAGACAGCGGCAGCGGACGACGCCCACCGGGTCTCCGGGATGCGCGTCCACCCCCAGCCCTCGCCCTCGAAGATGTCGGCGTGCCGGTAGCTGCTCATCGTCGCGGGCGGCTCACCGTAGCTCTGGATCCGGAACGGTACGCCGTACCCGGCCGCCCAGCTCTGGAAGACCTTCAGGAAGTTGTCCTCGTACAACTCGGACAGCGTCCGGCCGAAGTCGATCCGCAGCTGCTTCGACCCGTCGGTGTTCACCAGCAGTTCGAACAGCCGCGGCCGCAGGTCGTAGCCGCGACGCTTCGCGAACTCGTCGAAGATCGCCGGCGTCCAGTCGCCGCCGTACACCTCGAGGCTGTCGCAGAACACCGACCCGAGCAGCTCAGGAGTGGCTGCCTTCAGCAACGGCTCCGCGACCGTCCGGATGTGCTCGTGTGCAGCGGCAGCTGAATAGTGGTCGAGCGTGTGTCCCTCGGCGCCCGCCGCGGTCCGCTTCACCTGCTGACCGGTCACGCGGGACGTCGCGATCAGCACCTCGCGCGGCTGACCACCCGCCGGCACCTGGATCACCCCGTCGCGCGCGGGCACCTCGACGTACGACGACGGCGCCCCGGAGGACCCGTCACCCACAAAGGCGGCCACGAACTCGTCACCAGGCCAGGACGCCGCGATCGGTACGTCGTACGCCGCGGAGCCGATCTCGCGCCGGTCCCAGTGCAACTGCCGCGCGGCCAGCTCCGGTCCGATGTGCGGACCGCCGAACGACCATCCGCTGCCCAGCGTCACGTCGAACCGCAGGCCCAGCTCGCGTGCCTTCCGCGCCGCGTGGCCGACGAGTTCCAGCAGCTCAGGCGATCCGAACGGCGCGGTCACCGGCCCCATCGGGTACACGAACGCGACCTCGGCCCCGCCGAGCCCGGCCGCGGCCATCGCCTCGAGCTCCCGGTCGAGTTCGTCCCGCTGCACCGACGGACCGAACCACCACCAGCGCATCATCGGCCGCCCCTCGGGCGGCGGGTTCCGGAACTGTCGTCGTACGTCGTCGACGGTCGCCATACCCTTCACCCCATCGCGACCGGCGACGCGGGTCAACGCGGATGACCAGTACCGGTCACTCTGTCCCGCGACTCGGTGACTCCCGAGGCGAGCAGGTACTGGCCGACGGCGTACGTCGCCATCGTCAGGGCTCCGCGGCCGCGGAAATCACGGCCGGCCATCCGGAGCGCGATCAGCGAGTCGGAGATCAGGAACAGCGCACCGCCGGCGCCGCTGCGCGAGTTGTGCCAGCGGGACGTGATCGCGGTTGCCGTCAGCAACAACGCGTACGCCGCCACCGGGACCCGCAGGCCGCCGAGCCTGGGGGACAGCACCGCGATCAGCGCCGCCCAGAGTGCCGCGTACGCCGCGAGCACGCGCCAGGAACGTTGTGACGGGTCGGCGAGGAAGACGGCGAGGTAGCACGCATGGGCCGCACCGAACACCGCCATGCCGGCCAACTCGAGATTCGTCTCGAGCAACAGATCGCCCGCGGCCGAGGCCAGCAGCGCGGCTTGCAGGAGCGGTGAGGCGTCCTGCGTGCGCGACCACTGCCACAACAGCGGCATCAGGGTGGGCTTACTGACCAGTTTGAGGATCTTGGCATCGAAGGCCACAGCCGCGACCTGCACCACCGTCGCGCCCCAGAACCCCGCCAACACCCGGCGCCCCCGCGCCAACCTCCCCAGGTTCATATTTCCGAGTGTGCCGCAGACGGCGCCAGAACTCACCGGTGTTCATGACAAGTTCAATGTGGCGCGGAGGTCCGGGAGATAGGCCATCAGGGGTTCCGGCGGGGTCGGCGTGGTGACGACCGAGAGCGTCAGGCGGTACCGGAAGGGTGCTGGGACCAGGTGCTCGCCGGGCCGGAGCTCGGTGGCGAGGGCGCTGCGCGGGATCAGCGCGAGGTGTGAGCGGCGGCGGGCCATGGCGACGGTGGTGCTGAGCGTGACGCCGCGACGGGGCAAGGCACCCAGCGCGGCCAGGCGGGTGTGGACCTCGTCGCTGCCTTTGTCGTAGGTGGAGAAGGCGATCGGGCGGTCCTTGAGCGGTTGCCGGCCGCGGCCTGGCGGACGGGCGCCGGGCGGCACGAACAGGACGAGTTCATCGTGGCCGACGCGCTGCGCGACGGTGCCGCGGGGGAGTGTCATCTGCTCGGCGATCGCGATGAAGGCGGCGTCCATGGTGCCTTCCGCGACGCGTTCGACCAGGAAGTGGCCGTGGTCGACCTGTTGCTGGATCTCGAGGTTCGGGAGATCGGCGTCCAGCACGGGGGAACAGGATCGGGGCGATGCTGACGAAGGTGCCGATCACCAGTCGCCGGCCGGTGGCGGCCAACCGAGTGGCGTCGTACACCTCCTCGAGGTGGCCGAGGATGTGGTCGGCGCGGCGGCTGAGCTCGGCGCCGGCCAGGGTCGGGCGGGCGCCGCGGGTGTCGCGTTCGAAGAGTTTGGCGCCGCAGAGCCGTTCGAGCCGGGCGAGCCGCTGCGAGGCTGACGGCTGGGAGATCCGCAGCTCGCGGGCCGCCGTACCGACGGCGCCGGTCCGCGCGACGGCCTGGACCAGGCGGAGGTCCTCGACCGATGGTAATGAGGCCATAGGGTGAGCCTATGGCAAGCGGGCAACCGCCGGTAGCTACCTGAGGTGCGCCGGGACGCCAAGAATCCTTGCTGTGAGGGCAAAACTCGAAGCACTGGCCTTGCTGGCCGGCAGCGGGACGGCGGACTTCGCGTTCCGGATCGCGCAAGTGGCACTGCCGTTGGTGATCCTTCGCGAGACCGGATCGGTGGCAGCGACCGGGTTGGTCGGTGGAGCTGCCGGAGTGCCGGTGTTGTTGTCGCCCTGGTGGGCGCGAAAGGCGCGTCAGTGGGTCGACTCCGGGCCGCGGCTGGCCCTGGCCGCGCTGGTCTCAGCGATGGCGCTGGCGTCCGTGCCGACAGCAGCCGGCCTCGGGGTGTTGTCACCGCCGTTGCTCGTGCTAAGTGGCCTGCTACTGGGGTTTGGCGATGCCTTGTCGAATCCGGGGCGGTCGGCGTTGCTCGCGGACACCGGGGACCGATGGGGCGAGGGACGGGCAGTCCTGCTGCTGACGTGGCAGGACGGACTACGGCGGATCGGAATGCTCATCGGGCCGACGGTGGGGGCGCTGGCGGTGTCCGCGGGGTTCACAAACGAGCTGCTCTGGGCGGAAGCCGTCGCGGTCGTGGCGGCCGGGCTCCTCGCCTGCACGGTCCAGCCCGAGCGCACGCCCGCCGCAGACCCGGTGGCCGCCGGAGGTCCTTCCATCCGCGAGAGCCTGCGCGGGCGGAGCGACGTGTTGTACGGGTGGATCGTGCGCGGCACCGGCTGCGTCACCTGGTTCGCCTTCACGCTCGGTCTCTCGGTGGTGGGCGAGGAACGCGGACAACCAGGCGTCTACCTCGCCGCAGGCATGACCGGGTACGGCGTGGGCTCGCTGGTCGGAACCGCGGTGTCCTTGGCAGTGGTACGGCGTACCAAACCGGTGGTGACGGCGGCTGTCGCGTGGGGCTGGTCAGGACTGTGCTGGGTCGGGATGGGCGTCTGGACGACACCTCCCGTGATCGCGGTCATGGGCGCGTTGTCAGGCGTGACCGTGGTGATCGGGATCGCGGCCATCTCAGTCCTCATCACCCGATCGTCCCAAGGGGCGGAACGTCGAACGCTGCTCTCGGGCCAGAGCGTGGTGGTGAGCGCCGGGAGCGCGGCCGGGCTGTTGGTGGGCGGACCGATCATCGGCGCGATCGGAGCGGAGTACAGCCTGGTCGGCGCCGGGCTGATCACCGCGGTCGTCTCCGGACTCGTTCTGCTGCGGTGTCAGACCGCGGGATCTCTAACGGGCGAGGCGGCCCAGCAGCGCTGATGCGGCGATGATGCCGGCCACGGCGGCGACGATAAGGACGGTGAAGTCGAGCCAGTACGTCGTCGGCTGGCCGATCAGGAGGCCACGCAGCGCACTGACCTCGTAGGTGAGCGGGTTGACGTGCGAGATGGTCTGCAGCCAGCTGGGCATCAACGCGACGGGGTAGAGCGCGTTCGAGGCGAAGAACAGCGGCATCGTGATCGCCTGCCCGATACCCATCAACCGATCGCGACGCAGGACCAGGCCCGCGATCGTCATCGAGAGGCACGAGAAGAACGCCGCGCCGAGCACTACGACGACCAGGACCGCGAGCAGCTTGAGCGGGTTCCAGGTCATGCTGACGCCGAGAAGCGCCGCAACGATCATCACGACGATGGCCTGCGAGATGGTCCGGACGCCGGCCGCGAACGCCTTCCCGGCGACCAGCGCCGAGCGCGGACTCGGGGTGACGAGCAGCTTCGTGAGGATGCCGGCGTCGCGTTCCCAGATGATCTGGATGCCGAAGAAGATCGCCACGAACAGCGCCGACTGCGCGATGATCCCGGGCGCGAGATAGTCGAGGTACGGGACGTCGCCGGTCGGGATCGCCCGGATCCGGCTGAACGTCTGGCCGAAGATCACCAGCCAGAGGACCGGCTGGATGGCGCGGGTCACCAACTCGGTCCGGTCGTGCCGCAGCTTCTGCAGCTCGACCAGGCAGAACGTACCGATCCGCGAGAACAGCCGCAGGACCGCTCGCGGCCGCGAATCAACCCATGCGTTGGGCGGTGCGACGGGTGCCACGGACATCGCGCAGCCCTCCCTTCTCCGCAGCTGCCAGGCTCTCGCCGGTGTGGTGCCGGAACACGTCCTCGAGGCTCGCGTCCGGACCGAGCTCGGCCTTCAGGTCAGCGGGCGAACCGATGGCTCGCAACCGGCCGAGGTGCATCAGCGCCACCCGGTCGCAGAGCACGTCGGCCTCCTCCATGTAGTGCGTGGTCAGCAGCACGGTCATCCCGTACTTCTCCTGCATCTCCTGCACGCGCGCCCACACCGAGTCCCGCGCGACCGGGTCCAGCCCGACCGTCGGCTCGTCGAGCACGAGCAGCGCGGGCCGGTTGACCAGCGCCTGCGCCAGCTCGAGTCGCCGTACCATGCCACCGGAGTACGTCGACGCGAGCCGGTCGGCCGCATCGGTCAGATCCACGATCTCGAGTACTTCGGCCACGCGGGCGCCGCGTTCCTTCCGGGGTACGTCGAAGAGCCGCGCGAACCACGAGACGTTCTCCCGGCCCGACAACGCGCCCTCGATCGAGAGCTGCTGCGGGACGTAACCGAGCAGCCGGCGTACCGGCATCGCGTCGGTGCGGACGTTCAGGCCGAAGACGCGGACCGTGCCCGACTGCGGGGGATAGAGCGTGTTCAGCACCCGGAGCGTGGTGGTCTTGCCGGCGCCGTTCGGACCGAGGAGACCGAAGCACTCGCCTGGGGCGACAGTCAGGTCGAGGCCGTCGACCGCGAGATGCTCGCCGAAGCGGTGGCTCAACCCGCTGATCGCGACGGCCGGCGCTGGATCGGCGGTGCGATCGGCGGTGGGATCGGCACTCATACGCGCTCCTTCCGGTCTTGCTCGAGGTTTTGCTCTGCGGGGTGCAATCGCTCGGCCAGTCCGGCGAGCACGGGCAAGGCGGCTCGCAGTGCATCGCGGTCGTCGTCCGCGAGGTCGTCGAGTGCCCGGGTGACGAGCGCCGTACGCCGGTCGCGCCAGGCCTCGACCTGTTCGCGGGCCGGATCGGTGAGCGTCAGTCGCGCGACCCGGCGGTCGGACGCGTCCGGGGTGCGCTGGATGAGCCCGCGCTCGGTCAGCTGGCCGACGAGCGTGGAGACGGTGTTCGCGACCAGGCCGAGCTCGGCCGCGGCCTCGGCGACCGAGATGCCCGGGTTGCGGCGAACCGTTCGGACCAGCTCGGCCTGCGAGTCGGTGAGTGCGGACAACGGGAACGGCCGGCCGACCGATCGGCGCAGATGCCGGCGCACCAGCCCGATCGCCGCCAGCAGGTCCTCGGCGAGATCCTCGGTCACGTCTGACAGAATACCTCTGTCGCAGAGATATTTCACCGGCAGAACCCCAACTAATCGGGGTATCCGCCGGATCCCGGTCCGCGCACGCTCGAGGTATGAACGCAACAGACAGCAACAAAACCGTCGTCAAGGACTTCATCGACGGACTGTTCAGCCAAGGAGATCTCGGTGCGGTGGACGCCCACCTGGCCGAGGACTTCATCAACCACGACCCGCCGTTCGGCGTCACGCCGGACCGCCAAGGAATGCGGGACGCCGCGCAGATGATGCGGGCCGCGTTCCCCGACTGGCACAGCGACCTGCACGCGCTGATCGCCGAGGGCGAGGTAGTCGTCGAGCGGTTCACAGCCGGTGGGACGCAGCGCGGCGAGGTGATGGGTGTGCCGCCGAGCGGGAACACCGTCAGCCTGGCCGGGATCAACATCTGGAGGCTCCGGGACGGGCTGATCGTCGAACGCTGGGGGCTGCTCGACGAGCTCGGCTTCGCTCGGCAGCTCGGCGTAGCATCCTGACCATGGGGGCGGGGGATCGCCTGGAGATGCTGATCCAGCGCTGTTACGCGGGGCTGGACGCCGATCAGCTGCGGTCCGAGGTGCTCGCGCGGCTCCGGGGCGTGTTGACGGTCGACGTGGCGTTCTTCGCGACGGTCGATCCGGCGACGATGCTGTTCACGTCGGCGGTCGTCGACGAGCCGCTCGGTGCGGTCACCGAGCAGTTCCTCGCGAACGAGTTCGGGCAGGATGACGTGAACAAGTTCGCCGTACTGGCCGGTGGCCGCGACCCGGTGCGGTCGCTCGGCCAGGCGACCAGGGGCGACTGGGGGAGCAGTTCGCGGTACGTCGAGGTGATGCGGCCGCTCGGTCTGGGCGACGAACTCCGCGCTGCCCTGCGGTCGAACGGCCGCTGCTGGGGGGTCTTGTGCCTGCACCGCGAGAATGCGGACGCCGGCTTCGCCGTCCAGGAACTCCAGTTGGTACGCCGCCTCGCACCGCACCTCGCCGAAGGACTGCGCTTGAGCCTCCGGGGCCGGCCACCCGCGGGCACCGGGCGCGACGTGGGTCCGGGGGTCGTGGTGCTTGACGGGTCGCTGCGGACGCAAGCGGTGACGGCTGAGGCGGAGTACTGGCTCGGGGAGCTCGGGCCGGTGGTGGAGTTGCCCGTGGGGGACTTGCCGGTGGCGGTGCGGGCGGTGGCTGCACGGATGCAGCTGGATCGGGCGACCGCGCGGCTGAAGGTCAGGGCGCGTGGCGGTGAGTGGCTCGAGCTGCAGGCGTCGCGGCTGGGTGACGACGGGCAGATCGTGGTGGTGATCGAGCCGGTGACGCCGGCTCAACTGGGGTCTTTGCTGCTCGATCTGCACGGGCTCACCGCGGCTCAGCAGCGGGTGACCGAGTTGTTGCTGCGCGGCTGTTCCACGCGGCAGATCGTCGAGCGGTTGTGTCTGTCGCCGCACACCGTGCAGGAGCACGTGCGGGCGTCGTTCGACAAGGTCGGCGTCGGCAGCCGACGGGAGCTGGTGAGCGCCTTGCTCAGATGGTCCGCATCACCCTGATGATGCGGCGCCGGAGCCAGACCCGGCGCGAACCGTCGGGATAGCGTCGCAGCCGGGCCAGCTCCCAGCCGCCGTACTCCGCGTGCTCGGTGAGCAACTTGCGCACCGCGCCGCGGGACTCCGTCCTGGACACCTCGAACTGCTGCAGTTCGTACTCGGCCATCCACACCTCCGCACTACCAGAACGCCAACGACCTCACGAAACATCCTCCAGCGCCGCCGCGATCGCCGGCGGCAGAGTGAGCTCCTCCACTCCGAGGACTGCTTTCAGTTGTAGCGCAGTACGGGCCCCGACGATCGCCGCCGACACTCCGGGCCGGTCCCGCACCCAGGTGAGCGCCACCTCGAGCGGGGTCCAGCCGAGCCCGTCAGCGGCGCGCGCGACCGCTTCCACGATGCCCGAAGACCGGCCGTCGAGATAGGGGTCGACGAATCTGGACAGATGCTGGGACGCGGCCCGTGAGTCCGCGGGGATGCCGGTGCGGTACTTCCCGGTCAGCACGCCGCGACCGAGCGGCGACCAGGCCAGGATCCCGATCCCCAGCCCCGCGGCGGCCCGGATCGCGTCGACCTCGGCGTCCCGGGCGAGCAGCGAGTACTCCACCTGGTTCGCGACCGGGACCGCGCGGCCCGGCCAGGCCTGCTGCCAGGTGACGGCGCGGGCGGCCTTCCAGCCGGCGTAGTTCGAGACGCCGACATACCGCACCTTGCCGGAGCTGACGGCGTAGTCGAGCGCGGAGAGCGTTTCCTCCAGCGGCACGTCGTCGGACCAGGTGTGCAGCTGCCAGAGATCGATGTGGTCGACGCCCATCCGGCGCAGCGACCCGTCCAGGTCGCGGAGCAGGGCGCCGCGGGACGTGTCGGTGATCCGCTCGCCGCGGCGCACGCTGAACCCGGCCTTGGTCGCGATCACCACGTCGTCGCGGTCCACCACGTCGCCGAGCAGTGACCCGATCAACAGCTCGCTGTCACCGTCGCCGTACGCCGCGGCGGTGTCGATCAGCGTGCCACCGGCGGACACGAACGCGGCCAGCTGCTCGCGCGCCTCGTGCTCGTCGGTGTCGCGGCCCCACGACATGGTGCCCAGGCCGAGCCTGCTCACCGCGAGTCCACTGTGACCGAGATAGCGCTGTTGCATGACCCGAGCCTATTGCGGCCCACCGACATGTTCTCGCTAGGCTCGCCAGTCATGCGACTCGGACTCAACATCGGCTTCGTCTACGGCGGCGACGACCATCTGGACCACCTGAGGCTGGTCAAGGAGGCCGAGGCGCTCGGTTTCTCGGTCACCTGGGCCGCGGAGGCGTACGGCTCGGACGCCGCCACACTGCTCAGCTGGATCGCCGCCCAGACCACCACGATCGACGTCGGCGCGGCGGTCTTCCAGATCCCGGCCCGGACGCCGGCGATGACCGCGATGACGGCGGCCACCCTGGACCGCCTGTCGAACGGCCGTTTCCGGTTGGGCCTCGGCGTCTCCGGGCCGCAGGTGTCGGAGGGCTGGCACGGGGTGCGTTTCTCTCAGCCACTGCTCAGGACCCGTGAGTACGTCGACATCGTCAACGCGGCGCTCCGTCGCGAGACGGTCGCCTACGAGGGGAAGTACTTCACGCTCCCGTTGCCCGACGGACCGGGCAAAGCCCTCAAACTGACTGTGCGGCCGATCCGCGACCACGTACCCGTGTACCTGGCCGCGGTCGGACCGAAGAACCTCGAGCTGGCCGGCGAGATCGCCGACGGCTGGCTCGGGATCCTGAACGACCCCGGATTCCTTGGAGAGCAGTTGACGCACATCAGGACGGGCCGGCAAACCCGTCACGGTTCCGAGAGCCTCGACGGTTTCGACGTCGTGGCGTCGGTGCCGGTCATGACCGGAGACGACCTGCAGGCCGCGGCCGACCCGATCCGTGGGTACGCCGCCTTGTACATCGGCGGCATGGGCAGCCGGGAGAAGAACTTCTACAACGCGCTCGCGGTCCGGATGGGCTACGCGGACGAGGCGAAGGAGATCCAGGACCTGTACCTGGACAAGAAGCACCGCGAGGCGATGGCCGCCGTACCGTTCGGCTTCCTGGACTCGATCTCGCTGCTCGGTGACAAGCAGCGGATGGCCGAGAAGCTGACGGCGTACGCCGAGGCGGGGGCGACGACCGTCGCGCTGACGCCGTTCGCGTCAACCGTGGAGCAGCGGATCGCCGACCTGCACACCGCGGCCGAGGCCCTCGAACTGGCCGGGGTCGGCAGCTGATGACGATCCTGGACGCCATCATCCTCGGCATCGTCGAGGGCCTGACCGAATTCCTCCCGGTCTCCAGCACCGGGCACCTGACGATCGTGTCGAAGATGCTCGGCCTGAAGATCGACGACCCGTCGATCACCGGCTTCACCGCCGTCATCCAGGTCGGCGCGATCGCCGCGGTCGTCCTGTACTTCTGGAAGGACATCCAGCGGATCGCGGTCGCCTGGGTCCGCGGCCTGGCCAAACCGGAGTACCGCGGCGAGTTCGATGCCCGGATGGGCTGGTACGTGATCGTCGGCTCGGTGCCGATCGTGATCGTCGGCTTCCTCGCCCGGGACCTGATCTCCGGACCGCTGCGCAGCCTGTGGTGGGTGGCCGCGGCGCTCATCGGCTGGTCGTTCGTGATGGTCGCCGCGGAGCGCCTGGGCAGCAAGAGCCGGCCGTTGACGCGGATCACGTTCGTCGACGCGCTGGTGATGGGCCTCGTCCAGTGCCTGGCGCTGATCCCCGGCATCTCGCGGTCGGGCGCGACGATCTCGGCCGGTCTGTTCCGCGGACTCGAGCGGGTCGCCGCGACCAGGATCTCGTTCCTGCTCGGCATCCCGGCCCTCGTCGGGGCCGGCGTCTACGAACTGAAGGACGCGGTCAACGGCAACGTCGGGGTTGTCCCACTGATCGTCGGGACCGTGGTGAGCTTCGTCGTCGCCTACGTGTCGATCGCCTGGCTGCTGCGGTTCGTCGCCAAGCACACGATCGAGGTCTTCGCGTTCTACCGCCTGCTGCTCGGCGTCGTCCTGATCATCCTGCTCTCGACGAGCACGATCACCGCAACCTAACCCGCTCGCGCCGCGGTCCTCGTTTGAGGGGCCGGCCCCCGATCCGGTGGGGTGCGTACCCGAAATACCAGGTGCTCACCCACCGTTTGAGGGGTCGGCCCCTCAAACGAGGCGGGGGCGCGACCTAGAGCCAGCCGACCTTGCGGAAGAAGCGGTACATGGTGACGCAGACCAGCGCCATCACCAGCAGGATCGCGTAGTAGCCGAAATGCCAGCGGAGCTCGGGCATGTTGTCGAAGTTCATCCCGTAGATGCCGGCCAGCATCGTCGGCACGGCGGCGATCGCGACCCACGCCGAGATCTTCCGCATGTCGTCGTTCTGCTGCACCGACACGCGCGCGAGATGCGCGTTGAGTGCTGAGGACAGCAGTGTGTCGATCGCCTCGGTCTGGTCGGAGACCCGGCTGAGGTGGTCGGCCACGTCGCGGAAGAACGGCCCGGCCTTCGCGGCCAGGCCGGCCATACCGTGCGCGAACTGCTCCATCGGTTCGCGCAGCGGATCGACCGCCCGGCGCATCTCCAGCACCTCACGCTTCAACCGGTAGATCCGCTCCGCGTCGCTGGTCCGCTCGGGGGAGAACACCGAGGACTCGATCTCGTCGACGTCGATCTCGACCTGCCCGGCGACGTGCTCGTAGTCGTCCACTACCTCGTCACAGATCGCCCACAGTACGGCGGCCGGCCCGTGCCCGAGCATCGACGCGCGTTCCTCGAGCTCGTGCCGCGTCGTGGCGAGCTCGCCACCCTCACCGTGCCGCACCGTCACGACGTACCGCGGGCCGACGAAGACGGTCACCTGACCGGTCTCGACGGCGTCGCCCTCGTCGACGTACCAGAGGGTCCGGAGCACGACGAGGAGCGTGTCGCCGAAGCGTTCCACCTTGGGACGCTGGTGCAACTGCAGCGCGTCCTCAACTGCGAGGTCGTGCAACCCGAAGAGCCGCTGTACCCGCGCCATCTCGGCGTCCGAGGGCTCGTGCAGACCGATCCACCCGAAGCACTGCCCGTCGTCGTCGATGGCCTGGGCAACCGTCTCGGGATTCTTGGGCAGGTCCTGCCGTTCCCCCTCGGCGTAGACCCCGCAGTCGACGATCACGCCACCCATCATTGCATCAGGGGTTGCGCCGACCGGATAACGTGCCTTCCATGCCCACCGTGATTCTCGTCCGCCACGGTCGTAGTGCCGCGAACACCTCCGGAACGCTGGCCGGGCGGACGCCCGGCGTGAAGCTCGACGCCACCGGGATCGAACAGGCCGCCGCCGTCGCGGGCCGGCTCGCCGAGCTGCCGCTGGCCGCGATCGTCACCTCGCCGTTGGAGCGCTGCAAGCAGACCGCGGCCGCGATCGCCAAACACCATCCGGAGTTGCGTCCGGCAACCGATCGCCGGCTGACCGAGTGCGGGTACGGCGACTGGACCGGCCAGAAGATCGCGACACTCGCAAAAGACCCACTGTGGGCCGTCGTACAGCAGCACCCGTCAGCGGTCACCTTCCCGAACGGCGAGTCGATGCGCGGCATGCAGCAACGCGCCGTCGACGCGGTGCGCGCACACGACGCCGAGCTCGCCAAGACCCACGGAGACGGCGCGATCTGGGTGGCGGTCTCGCACGGCGACGTGATCAAGGCGATCGTCGCGGACGCGCTCGGTCAGCACCTGGACACGTTCCAGCGGATCGTCGTGGACACCGCGTCGACGACGATCATCACCTACACCCCGGTGCGCCCGTTCCTGGTCCGGCTGAACGACTCCGGCAGCGAGCTGGCCTCCCTGATTCCTAAGCCGTCAGCGAAAGCCAAGCCGAAGAAGCAGTCCTCGGACGCGGTAGTCGGTGGACGGTAATAGGGTCTAGGTATGGCGCGAGTTGTGCACTCCTTCGACGACCCCGAGCGGTTCGTCGCCGGCACCGTGGGGGAACCCGGTGCCAGGACCTTCTTCCTGCAGGCCCGGGCCGGGCATCGGCTGACCTCGGTGGCGTGTGAGAAGGAACAGGTGATGGCCCTCGCGGAGCGGCTCGACGTGATGCTGGACGAGGTCGCCCGGCGCTTCGACCGGGACCCGGTCGCGCAGGGCGGGTCGGACGACAACGCGCCGCTCGAGCAGCCGATCGAGGAGGAGTTCCGGGCCGGCACCATGACGCTGGCCTGGGAGGCCGACGCGGAACGCGTGGTGATCGAGGTGTTCGCGGTCGTCACCGGTGAGCAGGTCGAGCTCGAGGAGGAGGACCCGGTCGCCGCGGCGATGGAGTCCGACGACGCCGAGGTGTTCGTGGTCCGGATCACCGAGGAGCAGGCGCGGTCGTTCGCCCGCCGCGCGGTCGCATTGGTCGCGTCCGGTCGCCCGAGCTGCCCGTTCTGCGGCCGGCCGATCGACGCCGACGGCCACATCTGCCCGCGCGCCAACGGCTATCGCAGGCACCTCCCGGAATGACGGTCGACCCGGAGCTCCTCGCCCTCGGAGAGCTCGCGCTGCACGGCCGCCTGGTGGCCGCCTCGAACGGTACCTACCAGGGTTCGGTGAGCCTGGCCGGCGAGACCGCGACGGTGGTCTACAAACCGGTCGAGGGGGAGCGCCCGCTGTGGGACTTCCCCGATGGCACGCTGGCCCAGCGCGAGTTCGCGGCGTACGTCGTCTCGGAGGCGCTCGAGTGGTCGGTCGTGCCACCGACTCTGTTGCGCGACGGTCCGCTCGGTGTCGGCATGGTGCAGCTGTGGATCGACGAGGCCGAGCTCAAGGCGGGGGAGACCGAGCTGGTCGACATCGTCCCGCAGGGCCGCGTGCCGTCCGGCTGGGTCGGTGTGCTGGAGGCTCTCGACGGCCGCCACAACCCGGTGACGTTGGTGCACGCGGACAATGACGCGTTGCGCCGGATGGCCGTATTCGATGCCGTGGTCAACAATGCCGACCGCAAGGGCGGCCACGTGCTGAACCCGGGCGACGGCCGGGTGTACGGCGTGGATCACGGCGTCACGTTCAACGCCGACGACAAGCTCCGCACGGTGTTGTGGGGTTGGGCCGGCGACCCGATCTCGGCCGACCTGCTCGACGACGTACGGCGGTTGGCGGATCAGCTGGCCGGTGCGCTCGGTCAGCAACTCTGCGAGCTGATCACCACTGTCGAATTGACGGCGACCAGGGAACGTTGCGCGGCGCTGCTCAAGACTGGCACGTTCCCGTACCCGAGCGACGACTGGCCGGCGATTCCCTGGCCCGCGTTCTAGGCCTTCGGTTCGACGTTCACGTTGGCGAGCCGACCTTGCTCGTCGTACGACGTGACCACGATGCTGCCGTTCGGCGCCGTACCCCGGAGGAACTCGGCGTTCTCCTGGAACTGGAAGCCGAAGTGCTGGAAGTAGCCGCGGACCACTCGCCGGTGGTCGGCCGGGAACACGCTCACCGCGGTCGTCAACAGCCGGGGTGTCGCGAGCGCGTCGAAGCCCGCGCGCGGCAGCTGCTCGTCAGCCACGTGCAGGTAGACGTGTCCGCGGCCCTCGTTGATCGCGGTCGACCAGACACCACGACCGCCGAGTACGGCGCCGGCCGTGATCGCCAGCGTGATCGCGGCCTGCTCCGGCTGCGGGAAGCCGCTCAGGTCCGGGCTGTCCGTGGTGAACTCGGCGATCCGGTGCTGTTCGCCGAACGCGCGGATGCCGGCCGTCGGCGCGACGGCCGGCGCGTCCGCGCCGAAGCCCGGGTTCGCCCAGCCCCACAGCCAGGTGTGGTCGAGCTCGGAGAAACTGCCGAGCAGCGAGACCCGGCCGAGGACGCCGCGCTCGCCGGTCAGCGTGCGGGCGTCGAGGTCGGCCTGCAGCGAGTCGGGCCCGACGACCTCGTTGAACAGGTCCTGCTGCTGGATCGAAGCGGCGGCGATCCAGGCGCCGTACGCCTGGAACTCGGGGCTGAAGTCTGCTGATGCGCTCATCACCCGCGAGGCTACCGGCCATCGGGCGCATAGCTCACCCCACTGTCCACCGCAGCCCGGACCACGGAATGGAACCGTGTCGCGTCATTGAAAATCGGACTGGCATAAGCTCCGACACATGCAGGCGTGGACGAAACCAGACATCCCGGTCGTACCCGGGCCGGCCCGGCGGCTTCGCCTCTACGACACCGCGTCCGGCGGCTTGGTCGAGGTCCCGCCGGCCCCTGGCGACACCGACGGGCCCGCGCGAATGTACGTGTGCGGCATCACGCCGTACGACGCGACGCACATGGGGCACGCGGCGACGTACGTCACGTTCGACCTGGTGAACCGGCTCTGGCGGGACGCGGGGTACGACGTCTCGTACACGCAGAACATCACCGACGTCGACGACCCGCTGCTCGAGCGCGCGACCGCGACCGGCGTCGAGTGGACCGATCTCGCGGCGCAGGAGATCCAGCTGTTCCGCGACGACATGACCGCACTCCGGGTGATCCCGCCGCAGCACTACATCGGCGTCGTCGAGTCGATCGACCTGGTCGCGGACGCGATCGAGGACCTGAAGCGCGCGGGCGCCGTCTACTCGGTCGACGGCGATCTGTACTTCGCGGTGAAGACTGACCCGGCCTTCGGCGGGGTGTCCAACTACGACCGCGAGACGATGAACGAGCTGTTCGCCGAGCGCGGTGGCGACCCGGAGCGCGAGGGCAAGCAGGACCCGCTGGACAGCCTGCTGTGGCGGCACGAGCGGCCGGGTGAACCGGCCTGGGACTCACCGCTCGGACGCGGCCGCCCGGGGTGGCACGTGGAGTGCTCGGCGATCGCGCTGAAGTACCTCGGGATGACGTTCGACGTCCAGGGCGGCGGGTCGGACCTGATCTTCCCGCACCATGAGATGTCCGCGAGCGGCGCTCAGGTGGCGACGGGGGAGCACCCGTTCGCGCGCGCTTACGTGCACCAGGCGATGGTCGGTCTCGACGGCGAGAAGATGTCGAAGTCCAAGGGCAACCTGGTGCTGGTGTCGAAGGAGCGGCTGGCCGGCGTGGACCCGATGGCGATCCGCCTCGCGCTGCTCACCCACCACTACCGGACGGACTGGTTCTGGACCGAGTCCGACCTGACCGACGCGCAGGCGCGGCTGGACGTCTGGCGCGGCGCGATCGGTCGCGGCGCGGGACCGGACGGTTCGGCCGCGGTGGACGCCGTACGGGCGGCACTCACGAACGACCTGGACAGCGCGGGCGCGCTGGCGGCTGTCGACGCGTGGGCCGAGGCCGAGGGTGACGACCACGAGGCGCCCGCCCTGGTCGCCCTCGCCGTCGACGCTCTCCTCGGTATCAAGCTCTAGCAAACAGTTCGGGGAGGGCCGACCGTCCTCCCCAGACTGGAGATCAGCCGGTGACGGGCTGGTGGGTCTTGACGGGGGTCGGGACCGGCGCCGACGGCGGGGTGTCGATCTGCGCGGGGGCCGGGTTCTGCGGGTGCGGGGTCGGCTTGGGCTTCGGCTTCGCGGCCGGTTTGGCGCAGGTCGCCGACGCCAGGTTGATGGTCTCGGCACCGCCACCGAGATTGATGCTCAGACCGGTGATCGTGAACGCGCCGTCGGAGTGCTTGCCCTGACTGTTGACCGTGATGGTCGCCAGCGGGTTGGACGGCAGCGACGCGCCCTGCTTGGTGCTCGGCAGCTTGATCGCCTGACCGAGCAGCGTCAGCCCGCCGATGTCGACGCCGCCCTGGTCACCGGAGCAATAGACGTTCAGCGCGTCGATGGACAGCAGCGACTTCGGCGGCGTGAGCAGCAGTTTGCACAGGTCGGGCAGGTTCTTGACCGGCAGGTCCTTGGTGCTGAGCTTGGGCAACGGCAGGCCGAGGTCGGGCAGTGCGATGTCCGGGACCGGCAGGTCGTTCGCGCCGGTGGACGGGAGCGAGTTGCACTGCTCTTTCAGCTCCGGCGGGATCTGCACCTGGTTCAGGATGTCCGGACCGACCACGATGTCGAACAGCTCGACCGAGGCGGAGTCGTTGCCCGCGGTCGCCGTACCGGCCCGGACCGAGAGCAGCGGGTTCTTCGGGAGCTCGAGCGCGGACGTCGTCTGCCGCTTTCCGTCCAGCGATTCCGCGTACGGCGTCTTCGCGATCGGCACCTGGCCTTCCGCGCTCACGGCGTACGCCGAGGACGGCCGGGCCGCCGCGTTGCCGACCGGCGCACTCGCGACCAGGCTGAACGTCACGACGCCTGCCACGGCCGCAGCCGTCAGCACGGTCGGAGTCAACTGTCGTCGCATCGGATCTCCTTATTTGCTGTCGATCAGGACGAGCGTCCCGAGCGGAACCTTCTGCAGGTGGGCGAGAGCGGTCTTCGGCACCCGGACGCAGCCGGCGCTGATCGCCGCCCCGAAGACATGGGGATTCGGCCAGCCGTGGATCGCGACCGTACCAGGTCCGCCACCGAACGTGTCCAGAGTGGGACTGTGCGCACCCAACGGCAGCACGACGGGAGAGGCCGAGCGCTTGTGGTCGATGATCGAGCCGAGCAGGAACGTCCGGCCGGGCGGTGTCGGCGTCTTGGTCGCGCCGACGCCGGCCTTCCAGGAGCCGAGGCTCTTGTTGTTGAGGAAAAGCTCCAGCGTCCGCGAGCTGGTGTGCACGCGGATCAGGTACGACGAGGTCGCGCGATCGAGGTCCTCGTCCTGGAGCCAGCCCGTTGACCGGTTCGGCTTGGACGGGAGCAGGACCCGGACCCACCCGTCGGTCTGCTCCACCACGGGCAGCCAGGTCGGCCCGAACTGGGTCGGGCCGATCTTGCCGACGGCGTCCGCGTCGGGTGCGCTGAACAGTGCGGCCTCGCCACGCGGGTGTACGACGAGCCCGCCGGTCCCGGAGAACGGCTGGGTGTCGAGGGGAGCGGTAGCGATCGTGGTGGCAGTCGTCGAGGCGGTCAGCGTGCTCAGGTCGACGTCGATGTGTTTCGTCTTGTTGCCGAAGATCCCGACCGCGGCGACGATCCCGAGCAGCACGAGCACGGCGAGCGCAGGGATGGAGCTGGCGCCCCGCTCGTCGCGCATGCTGTTACTCCCCGTGGTCCCGGTGACGGCACGCCGTCACCCCCCAGTTGTCCGGTCGAGAATAAACCCATCGGTAACAACGCGCCACGCCTCGTCGGGTTACGGCCGGGCGAAATGCTCCGCGATGGCGTCGCTGGTGGTCAGCCAGACGTCCGGCTGCGCCGCAATGTACTCGAGCGCGAGGTTCAGGTACTTCGCCCGGAACGGCTGCCCGATCACGAACGGATGCAGCGCGAGCGCCATCACCCGCCCGGTCTCCGCGGAGTCCTCGCGAAGGACGTCGTACTGGTCCTTCACCATCTGGAGGAAGTCCGGGCCGCTGAGGCCGCGCAGGAACAGGCCCAGGTCGTTGAGCTCGACGGTGTACGGGACGCTGAGCATGCCGGGGACGTTCAGGCGGTACGGCTGGTCGTCGTTGGTCCAGTCGAGCACGTAGCTGTAGCCGAGCTCGGACAGCAGTTGCGGGGTGTTGTGGGTCTCGGTGAGCCCGGGGCCCATCCAGCCCTTCGGACGCTGCCCGGTCGCCTTCTCAATGGTCTCCGTGATGTCGGTGAGGACGCGGCGTTCCTCGTCGGGCTCGTACCCGGTGTGCAGGGTGGTGTTCGTCTTGCCGTGCGCCAGCCAGGCCCAGTCCCGCGCGACGCCGGCCTCGATGATCTGCGGGTTGTGCTCGGCGACCAGTGAGTTGACGAGCGCGCTGGCGCGGACGCCGTACCGGTCGAGGATGTCGATGGTGCGCCAGATGCCGACGCGTTCGCCGTACTCGCGCCAGCCCTGGTTGAGGGCGTCGGGCTTGAGGTCGAGCGGCCAGATGCTGGTGGACGGCTGGTCGGGCAGGAAGTGCTCGATGTTGAGGCCGACGTAGAAGGCCACGCGCTTGCCGTCGGGCCAGTCGAGGCGGGGTCGTTCCGGGAGCGGGCTGTAGTCGTAGAGCGTCATGTCTGGACGGTAGAGTCTGACATCAGTGTCAGGTTCAAGTCCGGAGGTCGGTCGGGTGCGGATCGGTGAGCTCGCGGAGCGGACCGGGGTCAGCGTGCGGTCCCTGCGGTACTACGAGGTTCAGGGCCTGCTCGTCTCGGAACGGACGACCGGCGGGCAGCGCGAGTACGCCGAGCGCGCCGTCGACCGGGTGATCCTGATCCAGGAGCTGTTCGCGGCCGGGCTGCACAGCAAGAAGATCGCGCAGCTGCTGCCCTGCATGCGCGACCCCGACGGCGGGCCCAACGAGCGGGCCACGCCGGAACTCGTCACCGAACTGACCGCCGAGCGGGAGCGGATCGACCGAATGATCGCCGATCTCACCACGTCCCGCGGCGTCCTCGACGACGTGATCGCGACGGCGAACCGGGAGATGCCCTAGTCGCTCGGGTGGTTCTTGTTGCGTCGCTTCAGGTAGCGCTCGAACTCGGCGGCGATCGCCTCACCGGTGGCCTCCGGCAGGTCGGCGGTGTCGCGCTGCTCCTCCAGCGAGTGCACGTACTCCGCGACCTCGGGGTCCTCCTCGCTCAGCTCGTCGGCGCCACGCTGCCAGGCGCGGGCCAGCTCGGGCAGGTCACCTTCGGGCATCGCGACGTCGAGCAGTGCCTCGATCTTGCCGAGCAGCGCGAGCGACGCCTTCGGGCACGGCGTGCCGGCGATGTAGTGCGGGATCGCGGACCAGATGCTCACCGAGGGGACGCCGAGCGTGCCGCAGAGGTCGGCGAAGACCCCGGTGATCCCGGTCGGGCCCTCGTATGTCGACGGCTCCAGGCTCCACGACGCGGTCAGCTCCGGGTCCGACGAGGTCGCCGAGACGGGGATCGGCCGGGTGTGCGGCGAGTCCGCGAGCAGGGCGCCGAGGACGACGACGATCTGCGCGTTCGACTCGTCGACGATCTCCAGCAGCTCGCTGGAGAACGCCCGCCAGCGCATGTTCGGCTCGATGCCGCGGATCAGCAGGACGTCGCGGTCGCTGTCCTCGGGGCGGGCCACGTAGACCCGGGTGGTGGGCCAGGTCAGCTGCCGGACACCGTCGTCGTCGAGGCCGACCTGGGGGCGGTTCACCTGGAAGTCGTAGTAGTCCTCGGGGTCGATCTCCGTGACGAGTTCGGCGTCCCACTCGTCGATCAGGTGGTCGACCGCGCCGGTGGCCGCCTCGGCCGCGTCGTTCCAGCCCTCGAACGCGGCGATCACGACCGGGTCCCTCAGGTTCGCGAGATCAACCACTCGCAGGCCCCCTGTCGTCTCTGTAGCCAACTCTCCGGCGCTCGCCGGACCGGACTGCCAGCCTACGTGTTCGCTCCTCGCCGTGCGTCGGGTTTCACCCCGGGCGAACCGTGTCGCGGACCCGAAATGTCCGGATCTGGGGCGACCAGGGAGAATGGGCACGGCAAAGAGACCTGATCGGTGTGTGGACGACGTAGAGGAGCGGTAGTTGCCGGCCCTGCAAGCGGTGTTGTGGGACATGGACGGGACGTTGGTCGACTCCGAGACGGTCTGGGCGGAGGTGCAGCTCGAGCTGATGGCCGAGCTCGGCGCGACCTGGACGATCGAGGACTGCATGACCTTGATCGGGAGCGACCTGCGGGACGCGGTCCAGGTGTGGCTGGCGCGGATCCCGGAAGGCGTGATCACCGCCGACGAGCTGGCCGACCGGATGTTCTCCGAGGTCGTCGAGGCGCTGCGCAAGCAGGTCACGTTCATGCCGGGGGCGCTGGAGCTGCTCCAGGCGCTGCGCAAGGAGGAGATCCCGTGCGCGCTGGTCTCCGCGTCGTACCGGGTGATGATCGAGGCGGTGCTCGGGCATCTGCCGCCGGACCCGTTCGACGTGATCGTGGCCGGCGACGAGGTGACGCTCGGCAAGCCGCACCCGGAGCCGTACCTGACCGGTGTGGAGCGGCTGGGCGTCGATCCGGCGTACTGCGTGGCGATCGAGGACTCGGTGACCGGTACGCAGGCCGCGACCGCGGCGGGGCTGTACGTGGTCGCCGTACCGCAGTTGGTGACCGTTCCGGAGGCACCGCGCCGGCTCGTGGTGAAGTCGCTCGAGCCGCTCACACCGGAGTCTCTGCGCGCTCTGCTCCATTGAGGAGCTACCGTCACTTGGTGCCCTCGGGGGCGTTGTTGGGGTAACGGGCTGGGAAAGGTGAGACGGTGAGCGAGTGGGTGCGCCGGGTATCGGCGGCCGCGGCGGTGGGGGCGTTGGGCGTGTCGCTGGCGGCATGCGGTCAGCCGGACGACAAGGCGCCGCTGCCGGGCGAGCAGACGCCGAAGCTGGCGATGCTGCGGCTCGCCACCACGGACGCGATCTCGTCCCTCGATCCGGCCGGTCCGTACGACGTCGGCTCGCGGACCGTCCAGGCGAACCTGTACCAGACCCTGCTGACGATCCTCCCGGACAAGCCCACGCCGGTGCCGGACGCGGCCGACTGCCAGTTCGACTCGCCGACGACGTACACGTGCAGCCTGAAGGAGCACCTGACCTTCCCGAACGGGCACGAGTTGACCTCGTCGGACGTGAAGTTCAGCTTCGACCGGCTGGTCCGGCTGAAGACACCCGGGGGAGCGGCCTCGCTGTTCGCGTCGGTGAAGTCCGTGAGTACGCCGGACGACCTGACGGCCGTGTTCAACCTGACCACCCCCGACGCCCGGCTCCCGTACCTGCTCACCACGACCGCGTCCTCGATCGTCGACGAGCAGGTGTACCCGGCCAACAAGCTGCTGAAGACCGAGGCCGTCGGCAGTGGGCCGTACCAGTTGGCGGCGTACAAGCCGGGGTCGGAAGTGACCCTCACCAAGTTCTCCGGATACCGCGGTCCGCGGGCGGCGCAGAACGACGGCGTCACGATCAGCCTGATGAAGGACTCGGCCGCGCTCTACCAGGCCGTCACCACCGGCAAGGCGGACCTCGCGTTCCACGGGTTCGGCCCGAGCCTGCTGGACAAGCTGCGCAAGTCCGACAAGGTCCAGGTCGTCGAGACCAACTCCGCGGAGATCCGGTTCTTCGCGTTCCAGATGAAGTCGCTGCTGGCCCGCAATCCGGCCGTACGGCGGGCCGTCGCGCAGCTGATCGACCGCCAGGCGATCGCGAAGCGGGCGTACGGCGACCATGTGTCGCCGCTGTACTCGGTCGTGCCGCCCGGTTTCGGTGGGCAGGTCGACGCGTTCCGGACCGAGTACAAGCAGCCGAGCAAGGCGGCCGCCGCGGCGATCCTGAAGCAGGCGAACATCGCCGTACCGGTCCCGTTGACGGTCGGCTGGACGCCGACGCAGTACGGGGCCGGGGCGAAGGCCGAAGTACTCGAGCTGAAGCGTCAACTGGAGGCGTCGGGGCTGTTCCGGGTGACGTTGCGGAGCGCCGAGTGGCCGCAGTACCAGGTGGGGACCAAGGCGGGGGCGTACGACCTGTTCCAGGGCGGGTGGGTGCCGGAGTACCCGGACGCCGACGACTATCTCGCTCCGTTCATCGCCAGTGACGGCGCGTTCGCGGCCAACGGGTACCGCTCGGCCGCGGCGACCAAGCTGCTGCAGCAGCAACGGACCGAGCAGAACGGTCTGAAGCGCGACGACCTGATCGCGCAACTACAGGGAGTGATCGCGCGGGACGCCCCGGTGATCCCGAGTTGGCAGGGACGGCTCGCGGTGGTCGCGAGCAACGACGTGGAGAACGTGAAGACGGCCGTCGACCCGCTGTCGTTCCTGTATTTCTCCGGATTACGCCGCTGACCTCGGGCTGACACAAAAATGCCATGGCAGTAACGGTTCGCGAGGCTCCCGCGACCGTCGGTGCGACGCCGTGGTTTACTGCGGAAAGTCCACATTCCGGGACGATTTCCTGACGATCACGATCGGGCAACGCAGCACTTTCCGCGTTTGACTCCGCGCTGTAATGGCGGCAGGTTAAGGCCGCAGCCACACCGGATTTCGTTCCGGTTCACCCGAACCGAGGCAGGGGTACACAGCGCGTGAGCACGCCACTCGAGGTCGAGCCGGGATCATCGTCGGCACAGCCGGAGGCGGTACTCGAAGGCGCCGGCAAGATCGAGGGCCGGTCGCTCTGGCAGATCTCCTGGATGCGACTGAAGCGGGACAAAGTCGCGATCGCCGGGGGTTTCGTCGTCCTGCTCTTGATCCTGGTCGGGATCTTCGCGCCGCTGCTGTGCAAGCTGGTCGGCGTCACACCGAACGACTTTCACCAGGACCTCGTCGATGCGTCCCTGCAGACGCCGATCGGCAAGTTCGGCGGCGTCAGCTGGGACCACCCGCTGGGCGTCGAGCCGGTGAACGGCCGCGACATCTTCGCCCGGATCGTCTACGGCGCCCGGATCTCGCTGCTGATCGCGTTCCTGGCCACGCTGGTGTCAGTGGTGATCGGTGTCGTCATGGGCATCACCGCCGGGTACTTCGGTGGCTGGGTGGACACGCTGATCAGCCGGGTGATGGACATCTTCCTGGCGTTCCCGCTGGTGCTGTTCGCGCTGGCGCTGGTCGGCGCCGTACCGGACTCCATCCTCGGGCTCAGCGGTGACTCGCTGCGGGTCGGCCTGATCGTGTTCATCATCGGGTTCTTCAGTTGGCCGTACATCGGCCGGATCATCCGTGGTCAGACGCTGTCGCTGCGTGAGCGGGAGTTCGTCGACGCGGCCCGGAGCCTGGGCGCGCGACGCCCGTACATCCTGTTCTCCGAGCTGCTGCCGAACCTGATCGCCCCGATCCTCGTCTACGCGACGCTGCTGATCCCGACCAACGTGCTCTTCGAGGCTGGGCTGTCGTACCTGGGCGTCGGTGTCCGCCCGCCGACCGCCAGCTGGGGCGACATGTTGTCGATCGCGGCGAAGTGGTACTCGGTCGACCCCTGGTACATGATCTCGCCGGGCCTGGCGATCTTCGTCACGGTGCTGGCCTTCAACCTGTTCGGCGACGGGCTGCGCGACGCACTCGACCCGCGGTCGCGGTAGGACTTCTCTCCAACCAGGGAGCCTGGGCTCTCACTAATAAAGGGGTGCTACAAGAGATGAGATGGAATCGCATCACGACGGCGACCGCCGTCAGTGCGGCCGTCGCCCTCAGCCTGGTGGCTTGTGGGGGACCGAAGGCGAAGCCGGGCGGCTCCTCCTCCGAGGGGGGCGCGACGGCGGAGTACAACGCAGCGGTCGGCAAGGTGTTCAACCCGAGCGACAAGAAGGGTGGCACGCTCCGGATGGCGATCACCCAGCAATGGGACTCGACCGACCCGGGCGACACCTACTACGGCCTGTCCTGGAACCTGGTGCGTAACTATGTCCGGCCGCTGATGACGTTCGCGGCGAAGCCGGGCGCCGAGGGCGCCAAGCCGGTGCCGGACCTGGCCGAGGCGCCGGGTGTGCCGAGTGACGACGCCAAGACGTGGACCTACAAGATCCGCAAGGGCGTGAAGTTCGAGGACGGTACGCCGGTCACCTCGAAGGACGTCAAGTACGCCGTCGCGCGCTCGCTGGACAAGGTCACGCTGCCCAACGGCCCGACGTACTTCAACGACTTCCTGCTGGACATCCCGAAGGGCTACAGCGTCTACAAGGACAAGTCGCTGGCCGGTGTCGCGAAGGCGATCGAGACGCCGGACGACCAGACGATCGTGTTCCACCTGAACAAGCCGTTCGCGTCGTTCGACTACTTCGCGCAGCTGCCGTCGACGGCCCCGGTGCCGCAGGCCAAGGACACCGGTGCGAAGTACAAGGAACACCCGATCGCGACCGGCCCGTACAAGTTCGGCACCTACAACCCGAACAGCGGCTTCAACCTGGTCCGCAACGACCAGTACGACCCGGCGACCGACCCGGACTCGGGCCGCAAGGCGCTGCCGGACCAGATCACCATCGCGTACAACGTCGAGGGTACCGACATCGACAACCGGCTGCTGGCCGGTGACCTGGACGTCGACCTCGCCGGTACCGGTGTGCAGCCGGAGACCCAGGCGAAGATCCTCGCCGACCCGAAGCTGAAGGCACACGCCGACAACGTGCCGGCGCCGCGGCTGAACTGGACCGTGATCAACAGCCAGGTCCCGCCGCTGGACAACATCCATTGCCGCAAGGCCGTGCTGTACGCCGCCGACCACGAGGGCTACCAGCGCGCGTACGGCGGTCCGATCGGTGGCGACATCGCGACGAACCTGATGCCGCCGGGCGTCTCCGGGTCGGAGCAGTTCGACGACTACGGTTTCAAGACCGACAAGAACGGCAACGTCGACAAGGCCAAGCAGGAACTGCAGCAGTGCGGCCAGCCGAACGGCTTCGCGATGAACATCACCTACCGCACCGACCGGGCCAAGGAGAAGGCCGTTGCCGAGACGCTGCAGCAGTCGCTGAAGCGGGTCGGCATCAACCTGACCACCAAGCCCTACCCGACCGGTGACTACACCAAGCTGTACGCCGGCAAGCCGGACTTCGCGAAGGCGAACAAGCTCGGCCTGATCGTCTACAGCTGGGGCGCCGACTGGAACGACGGCTTCGGCTTCCTGAGCCAGATCGTCGACAGCCGGGTGATCCGCGACTCCGGTGGTAACACCAACCTCGGTATCCGTATCCCCGAGGTCGACGCGATGATCGACCAGGCCCTCAAGACGACCGACGAGACCGCCCGGAACAAGATCTGGGTGGACATCGACAAGAAGGTCATGGAGCAGGCGGCGGCGCTGCCGGGCATCTGGGCCAAGGGCCTGCTGTACCGTCCGGACACGCTGGCCAACGTCTTCAGCAACGACGGTCAGAACATGTACGACTACGCGGCGATCGGCCTCGCCCAGAAGTAGTTGCTCTGACCAACCATCATTTCGCCAGCAGAGGTAGGTGAAGGCTGACGGTGGCCGATGATCGTCTTCGATGACCATCGGCCACCAGGCCGCGCACGGTGCTCGCATATCTGATCCGCCGGGTGATCGGGGCAGTGATCCTGCTCTTCATCGTCACGGCTGTCACGTTCTCGATCTTCTTCCTGGTCCCGCGGCTCGGCGGTGCCACGGCGGACGACCTGGCCTCGCGGTACGTCGGCCGGAGCGTCGGCAAGGAGCAGATCCACCAGACCGCGGTCAAGCTCGGCTTCACCGACCCGCTCTACGTGCAGTACGGCCGGTTCATCAAGGGCCTGTTCGTCGGCACGGAGTACAACTACGGTCCGGGCACCGAGCACTGTCCGGCGCCCTGCTTCGGGTACTCGTACCTGACCCAGACCCCGGTGTGGCCGGACCTGGTCGCGCGAATACCGGTGACTGCCTCACTGGCGGGTGGTGCGGCGTTGATCTGGCTGGTCACCGGAGTCGGGACCGGCATCGTCTCGGCATTGAGACGCGGCTCGGTCCTGGACCGATCACTCATGGGCGTGGCCTTGGCCGGGGTCTCGCTGCCGATCTTCTTCACCGGCCTGTTGTCACTGTCCATCTTCAGTTACGGCCTCGGCTGGACCGCGCAGGGCGGGACGAATCCACTCGACGAGACGAACCCGTTGTGGTGGGCCTACGACCTGATCCTGCCGTGGGTGACACTCGCGTTCCTGTACGCCGCGGCGTACGCGCGACTCACCCGGGCCGGCATGCTCGAGACGATGAACGAGGACTTCGTCCGGACCGCGCGGGCGAAGGGCCTGGGCGAGCGGGACGTGATCATCAAGCACGGGCTGCGGTCGGCGCTGACGCCGATCCTGACGATCTTCGGTCTGGACCTCGGCCTGTTGCTGGGTGGTGCGATCCTGACCGAGACCACGTTCTCGCTGCCGGGCATCGGTCAGTACGCCGTCATCGCGCTGCAGGCCAACGACCTGCCGAAGGTGCTCGGGGTGACGCTCGTCGCCGCGTTCTTCATCGTGATGGCGAACTTGATCGTGGACGTGCTGTACGCCGTAGTCGACCCGAGGGTGCGGATCTCGTGAACGAGCCGATCGAAGAAGTCCAGGATTCTGTCCAGGATCCCGTCCACCGGGTCGCGCGCGGCGAGGCGTTCCTCGATGTCCGGGACCTGAAGGTGCACTTCCCGACCGACGACGGTGTGGTGAAGTCCGTCGACGGGATCTCCTTCAAGCTGGAGCGCGGCAAGACGCTCGGGATCGTCGGCGAGTCCGGCTCCGGCAAGAGCGTCACCAGCCTGTCGATCATGGGGCTGCACAAGCCGGGGGTCGCGAAGATCAGCGGCCAGATCTTCCTCGACGGCCAGGACCTGGTGTCCTCGTCGCGCGAGGAGGTCCGGCAGTTGCGCGGCAAGCGGATGGCGATGATCTTCCAGGACCCGCTGTCCGCGATGCACCCCTTCTACACGGTGGGCCACCAGATCATCGAGGCCTACCGGGTGCACAACGACGTCAGCAAGGCGGTCGCGCGCAAACACGCGATCGAGATGCTCGACCGGGTCGGCATCCCGCAGCCCGACCGGCGCGTGGACGCCTACCCGCACCAGTTCTCCGGCGGCATGCGGCAGCGCGCGATGATCGCGATGGCGCTGTCCTGCGACCCCGACCTGCTGATCGCCGACGAGCCGACCACGGCCCTCGACGTCACCGTGCAGGCGCAGATCCTGGACCTGATCCGGGACCTGCAGCGGGAGTTCAACTCGGCCGTCATCATCATCACCCACGACCTCGGCGTGGTGGCCGAGCTGGCCGACGACATCCAGGTGATGTACGCCGGCCGCGCGGCGGAGTACGGCACCGCGGAGGACATCTTCGACGGGCCGCTGCACCCGTACACCTGGGGTCTGCTCGGTTCGATGCCGCGGATCGACCGGGAGCGCACCGAGCGGCTGATCCCGATCAAGGGCACGCCGCCGAGCCTGATCAACGTGCCGAAGGGCTGCGCGTTCAACCCGCGCTGCAACTACGCGCACCTGAACGGCGGCGCCAGCGAGACCGAGCGGCCGGAGCTGCTCGACACCGGTGACGGTCACCTGGTCGCCTGCCACCTCTCCCCACAGAACCGCCAGCAGGCGTGGGAGACCGACATCTTGCCGAAGCTGTGAGCGGCACTGGGAATGGGACGCCGACTGTGACATCTACTGACGCCGAATCGACTCCGAAGGTCCCGAAGCTGGGCGAGGAGCTGCTGTCGGTCGACGGCCTGGTCAAGCACTTCGCGATCCGCAAGGGTTTGCTACAGCGCCAGGTCGGAGCGGTCCAGGCCGTTGACGGACTGTCCTTCAGCGTGAGCCGCGGCGAGACGCTGTCGCTGGTGGGTGAGTCGGGCTGTGGCAAGACCACGACCGGCCGGCTGCTGACCCGGCTGGAGACGCCGACGGCCGGCAAGATCGTCTTCGAGGGGCGCGACATCAGCCACCTCGGCGAGGGGCGGATGCGGCCGCTGCGTCGCGACGTGCAGATGATCTTCCAGGACCCGTATGGCTCGCTGAACCCGCGGCACACCGTCGGCAAGATCGTCGGCGCGCCGTTCCGGCTGCAGAACGTGAAGACCGAGCACGGCGTGAAGCGAGCCGTGCAGGAGCTGCTCGAGCTGGTCGGTCTGAGCCCGGAGCACTACAACCGGTACCCGCACGAGTTCTCCGGCGGTCAGCGGCAGCGGATCGGGATCGCCCGGACGCTCGCGCTGCGGCCGAAGCTGATCGTGGCCGACGAGCCGGTGTCCGCGCTGGACGTGTCGATCCAGGCGCAGGTGGTGAACCTGCTCGAGGACCTGCAGGACGAGTTCGACCTGACCTACGTGATGATCGCCCACGACCTCTCGGTCGTGCGGCACGTGTCGGACCGGGTCGCGGTGATGTACCTGGGCAAGATCGTCGAGCTCGCCGACCGGGTCAGCCTGTACGAGAACCCGATGCACCCGTACACGGTCGCGCTGCTGTCGGCCGTGCCGGTTCCGGACACCAAACGTAAGGCCAAGCAGGAGCGGATCCGGCTGCAGGGTGACGTCCCGAGCCCGATCAACCCGCCGCCGGCGTGCCGTTTCCACACCCGCTGCTGGAAGGCGCAGGAGATCTGCAAGACGGTCGAGCCGCCGCTGATCCAGCTGTCCGAGGGACACCAGACCGCGTGCCACTTCCCGGAGAACGCGACGCCGGAGCAGGAGCAGACGGCTCAAGCAGCCGCCAAGAGCTGACCAAAGAGCTGATCAGTACAGGTCGAGGATGGGGGCGCCGGTCGGCATCGCGAACGGCGTCCGGCGGGGTGCGCTCGTACTGAAGGTGAACGTGGAGAACTCGCGTGCCACGACCGTGTGTGCACCGGTCGTGGCGGACACCGTCAGCAGGTCGACCACGTTCACCCGAGCTGTATACCGCACTCCGGCCGCGATGAACGTCGTGTCGTCGAGCCACTGACCGAACACGAACGTCCAGTACGGTCGCGGCAGCTGGCCGGTGTGCTGGACCTTCACGCCGAACAGTTGGAGCCCCGCCCAGCTCGGCTGGATACCCATCCGGGCGTCATCCGGTTGGGTGACGAGGTACGTCGCGTTGGGTGAGAGGAACGCCTGCTGCCCGTTGAACGTGGTCTTGGTTCCGGTGGTCAGCGTAGGACCGACCTTGAGCGCGAGGCCGACGGCCTGGGCGAGCGGTTGCTGATACACCAGCTGTCCCGAGGTGACCGTCCGGACGGCGTTGGGGGACACGTCGGCCATCAGGACACCCTTGTTCGTGGGGATGTCCCAGCGGTACAGGCCGTCGAGCGTTCCGAAGTACGCCGAACTTCCGTCGATCGCGACGATGCGCGGAGAGACCGCGAGGCTGGCGTTCGGCGGGATCTTGTTGCCGATCGCGGTGCGGACGAGCTCGCGGCGGCCGGCGACGTCGTACACGACCGACTCGCAGTGGTCGTTGAAGCTTTCGACCCAGGCGACCAGGTTGCCGTGGAAGTCGGTGGTCACCCGCCAGGCGCTCTTGCCGAGGTCGTGGACGCCGGAGCGGTCGGCTACGTGGATGCCGTTGCTGTCGTCCAGGAAGACGAAGCCGGCGTCGGTTTGCGCGAAGGCGCCGATCCGGTGCGAACCGACGGAGATGATCTCGTCGCCGTAGTGGATCTTGTTGCCGAGCGCGAAGGTCGCCCGGCGTTGGGCGAACGGCGCCGGTCGGGTCGGCTGCGGTCGGGCCGGCTGCGGCCGGGTGTCGCGGGGTCGGAGGGCGGTCGCTCCGCTGACGGCGACTGCCGCGGTCGCGACCGCGCCGCCGATGACGCCGAGTGCGCGGCGTCGGCCGGCCCGGCGGTTTCCGGCCGCGACGATCGCGTCCAGGTCGAGCCGGGCCGGTTCGACGCCCTGCGCCCGCTCGGCGAGGGTGTCCCTGAGGAGCTCGGTCATTCGGTCATCCCTGCCTTCAGCACGACGTCGGCCCCCAGACGGGTCCGGAGCTTCTTGAGCGCGTCGGAAACCTGGCTCTTCACGGTCCCGACCGAGCAGCCGAGGATTTCGGCGGTCTGCGGTTCGGTGAGGTCCTCGTAGTAGCGCAGTACCAGCGCCGCTCGCTGCCGTGGCGGGAGCTTCTGCAGCTCGTGCCACAACCAGACCCGCGCGGTCGCGTCATCGCCGTCAGCCGGACGATCGGGCACGTCGTCGTGCGGCTGCTCGGCCCGCCACGACTTGCGGCGCCACCAGCCGATCGCGGTCGTCGTGATCACGCGGCGGGTGTAGGCCTCGGCGTTGTTCGGGTCCCGGAGGCGATGCCATCCGACGTACGTCTTGACCAGCGCCTCCTGGACGAGGTCCTCGGCGAGGCCGCGGTCGCCGGCCAGGAGATAGGCGTACCGGTAGAGCGCGCCGTGCCGGCTGGTGGCGAACTCGGCGAACGCCGTCGGGTCGGCCATCTCGTCCCCCTTGGTCTGTCTACCCTCCCTGACGTGAGGACGGCGGCAAAGGGTTGGGTGTTGCGGCGAGCAGGATCTTGGCGATCAGGGCGTGGCCGGCCGCGTTCGGGTGGTCGCCGTCGTCGGCGAGCAGCGACGTGATGTTCCCGCTGTGCTCGAACGGCGTGTAGATGTCGACGTACATCGCGTCGTCCGCGGCCGCCGCGGCGGCGATCGCGGCGTTGGTGCGGAGGGTGAGCTGGTCGCTGGCGACCCGGCCGCTCGTCGGGTACTGCCGCGCGGCCACGTCGCCGTCCTGGAACACGTTCCAGTAGCCGGTGACCAGGATCGTCGTCGGAAGGCCGTCGCGGAGACTGTGGATCCGGTTCAGGATCCGGTCGAGGTTGACGGTGAGCTGCTCGAAGTCGTCGGCGACACAGTCGGTGTCGCACTGACCACTGGTGACGTCCTTCTGGTGATCGCCGTAGTCGTTCGCGCCGATCGTCAGGAGTACGACGGAGGCGCGCGCCGTGGCCACCTGGGTGGGGGAGTTCGTCTGGTTGAGGGTCTGGAGCAGACCGTTGGAGTCGAGGCCGCCGACGCCGAGGTTGTCGACGTGCACGTTCCGACCGGTCCGGGCGTGCAGCAGGTCGCCGTACATCTGCGGGAAGCCGGAGCAGTTGCAGCTGGTCCCTGACGTCACCGAGTCGCCGAGCGCGACCACGTCGATCGCGCCCGGCGGTTGCGGCCGTACGACCTCGCTGAGCGTGTCGCCGTCGTGGAAGGCGGCGACGAGCACGATCAGCAGCAGGCCGATGGACAGCCGTCGCAGTGTGGGGATCACGCCGGTTTCGTGTGCCTCGTCTCAGGGTGCGGGCTCACCGGGAGGGCAAGCTGGTTCGCCAGCCAAGGATAGGCCGACGCGAAAGCGGGCGCGGCGAACTGCCAGACGTGGGTGCCCGGGGAGATCTCCACGCGGGACCAGATCCCGACCTTCGCGGCCGCCTTGGACAGTTCCTCCGCCTCGTGCTGGTGGCGCAGTTCCTCGGTGCTGGTCAGGAACAGACCGTTCACGTTCGTGTACTTGCCGTGCGCGTGCATCACGAGCAGCGCCTCGTTGGCCTTCTCCAGCGCCACGTTCCCGCCGTACAGATCCTGCAGGCTGGCGGCCGGTGTACTGGTGTACGGCACGAGGTCGCCGGAGATGTCGACGAAGTGGTCGAACACGTTCGGGTGCTCGACGACCAGGTCGAGCGAGCAGGTGCCGCCCATCGAGAACCCGGCGACGGCCCACTGCCGCGGGTCCTTGGCGGCGCCGAACGTTCTCTCGATGTACCGCGGGATGTCTTGGTCGAGGTGGTCGGCCGCGTTCCCGCGCGGCCCGTTCACGCACTCGGTGTCGTCGTCGAACCGCGCGGTCGCGTCCGCGAACACCAGGATCGGCGCCCACCCGTGGTGCTGGTGCGCGTACGCGTCGGACACCTGTACGGCGTTGCCGAGTCGCACCCAGTCACCCGGGCCACCCCGCTCGCCACCGACCAGCTCCACCACGGGCAACGCCGGCCGATGGCGGCCGCCCCCGAACCAGGCCGGAGGCAGGTAGACGAGCTCCTGGCGGTGGTGGAAGTGGCTGAATGTCGCCGGGATGTTCACGGCGACCAGCCGGCCCGCCGCGGGCAGCTTCTTGCTTCCGGCGTCGTGAGCGATACCCGCCATCGATACCTGACCCGGCAGCGGCGTGTTGGTCCAGTCGTTCACCGCAGAGTCGATGGTCGGGTAGTAGCCGACGAACTGGTTGACGCCGTTGGCGCACACCAGCGCGGCGAGCGCCGCTGCGAGTACCGCCGTACCGCGCCGCCACCACTGCGCCGTCCGCCAGCCCGCGGCGAGCACGATCAGCGCCGCCACAGCGAGCCCGAACCACAACCACACGGAGAACGGCAACGGATCGGTGATCCCGGTCCACCGCGCCCCCGGGTACGCCGCGATGAACGCGACCAGCGCGGCCCCACCGGCGATGCACGGCAGCACGCGGAACCGCCAGCGCCGATCCCGCCACCCCACGGCCAGCACCAGCACCCCGGCAGCCACGACATCCAGCACCAGCGGGAACCATCCGCTCAGCAGCGAAACGCTCATTCAGCCCCTCCAAGATCAGGTAGACCCACCCCCCAGACGCGACACCACATCAACTGGTTGGCACGCCAACTCCGGGCCCTCTCAGCGTCCTCTCAGGCCCGGGCGTCTCACGGAGCAGCGCTGGATGGCAGGCGGCGACTGACGCCAGTTCGACCTCGTAGCTGTCCGGTAGTGCCGGCAGGACATGAGCCAGCAAGCCCTTCACATGGTCGAACGGCAGGCTCGCCGCAGACTGAGAGAGCAGGAAGATGATGGCCCGCTTGACGTTGGAGTTGATCACGCTCGCCTGGGACAGGATCGTCAGCAGAGCCCCGAACCACGACGCGTCGTAGGGCAAGAGACGGTCGAACCGCCGTACGCCGGTGCCGATGAAGTGAATGGTCGCGATCTGATCCATCGCCGCGAAATCCGACGGGCGCCACGCATCGTTTCGCACGCGAGTCGCGGCGGAACCGACCATCAGCTCGGCCTTCAGTTGGTAGTCGCCCAGCAGTTCGGCCTCCTTGAGCAGCGGGTCGATGGTGCGATCGAGCCGGTACGTCAGCCGCGCCGTCGCCAGCGCGACTGGAGGGTCGGTGGCCTCGAACGCCAGCACCCGAACCACAGCGGCTCGTCCAGTAGTTCGCGTGCGGCCTCGCTCTTCGGGTCCACCAGTGACAGCCAGGCCGCGGCGGTGAGTCCGCCGGCGAGGGCCGCGGCGCCGGCGCCGGCGAAGATCGCCGTACCGAAGAACTTCTCGAGGGCCGAGCGGCTCCGGTCGTCGATGTCGAGCACTGCCAGCGCACCTTTGAAGGTGTACGGCGAGACGGCCACAGGCGGGGCTCCTCGGGCGGGGTTCGGAAGTGGGAGCCCAACCTATCGCTGTGGGCGGTCGACCCGCTGCGTTCGGTGAGTGGGCCGGTGGTCACCGTGTGTCGCAGCCGAGGCACCGGCGGTCCCCGTTCGACAATGTCGAACGAGGGGCGTTGTACCGCCGGTCCAACGCTCCTACATTCCAGCCAGCCGTGGTCGTCACGGCGTGGAAGGGAGGCCAAGCATGGCTACGACCGAAGCGGTCAAACCAAGAACCCTTCTGGGGGAGTGTTCGGCGGAGTTCGCCGGAACGTTCATCCTGATCCTGTTCGGCGTCGGGGTGGTCGCCCAAGTGGTGGCCGGGGGGATCGGCAACCACGACTCGATCGGCTGGGCCTGGGGTATCGGCGTCACCATGGGCGTCTACGTGTCCGCCCGGCTCAGCGGTGGCCACATCAATCCCGCGGTGACGATCGCCCTGGCGGTCTTCCGTGGATTCCCGTGGCGGAAGGTGCTGCCCTACATCGCGGCCCAGTTCCTCGGCGCGTTCGCGGCGGCGATGGTGGTCCGCTGGAACTACTCCAAGGTCCTGAACCACTTCGACCCCGGACTGACGATCAAGAGCCAGGGGGTGTTCTCCACCCTCCCGGGCAACGGCAACACCGCGCTCGGGGCGGGCGTGTGGAGCGGTTTCCTGGACCAGATCATCGGTACGGCGATCCTGATGCTGGTCATCCTGGCCATCGTCGACCTGCGCAACACCGCACCGGCCGCGAACCTGGGCCCGTTCATCATCGGCCTGCTGGTGGTCGGCATCGGGATGGCCTGGGGCACCCTGGCCGGGTACGCGATCAACCCCGCGCGTGACTTCGGCCCACGGCTCGCCTCCGCGCTGACCGGGTACGGGGGACAAGCCTTCAAGGATCAGTTCGGTGATCTCTATTTCTGGGTCCCGATCGTGGGACCGATCATCGGTGCGCTCATCGGCGCCCTGCTCTACGACGTGCTCGTCGGCCGGTACTTGCCAGTCGGCGACGCGGACGAAGAGGTGGGCCGGGTTCCGGTACCCGAGGAGGAGACGTCGGCATGATGCACCGCACTACCGCGCACTGTGAGGAGAGGATTTTCCATGGCTGACTTCGTCGGTGCCGTCGATCAGGGCACCACGAGCACCCGTTTCATGATCTTCGACCACTCCGGCAACGAGGTGGGCATCCACCAGCTGGAGCACGAGCAGATCCTGCCGCAGGCCGGCTGGGTCGAGCACAACCCGGTGGAGATCTGGGAGCGGACGAGCGCGGTCATCCGGACCGCGATGAACGCCCAAGGGCTGCAGTCGAGCGACCTGGCGGCGCTCGGCATCACCAACCAGCGCGAGACCGCCGTGGTCTGGAACCGCAAGACCGGGCGGCCCTACTACAACGCGATCGTCTGGCAGGACACCCGGACCGACCGGATCGCCTCCGCGCTCGACCGCGAGGGCAAGGGTGACGTGATCCGGCAGAAGGCCGGTCTGCCGCCGGCGACGTACTTCTCGGCCGGCAAGGTGCAGTGGATCCTGGAGAACGTCGACGGGGTCCGCGAGGCCGCGGAGGCCGGGGACGCGGTGTTCGGCAACACCGACACCTGGCTGCTCTGGAACCTGACGGGGGGTACGGAGGGTGGCGTCCACATCACGGATGTGACCAACGCCAGCCGCACGATGCTGATGAACCTCGAGACGCTCGACTGGGACGACGAGCTGATCAGCTTCTTCAACATCCCAAGGCAGATGCTCCCGGAGATCCGTCCGTCCTCGGACCCGAACATGTATGGCGAGACGCTCGCCAACGGTCCACTGGGTGGCGTCGTAGCGCTGACCGGTGACCTCGGTGACCAGCAGGCCGCGACCGTCGGCCAGGTCTGCTTCAACCCGGGCGAGGCGAAGAACACCTACGGCACCGGTAACTTCATGCTGCTGAACACCGGTACCGAGCTGGTCCGGTCGAAGGCCGGCCTGCTGACGACGATGTGCTACAAATTCGGCGACGAGGCCCCGATCTACGCGCTGGAGGGATCCATCGCGGTGACCGGGTCGGCGGTCCAGTGGCTGCGGGACCAGCTCGGCATCATCTCCGGTGCGAGCGAGACCGAGACGCTGGCCCGGCAGGTCGAGGACAACGGTGGCGTGTACTTCGTCCCCGCGTTCTCCGGCCTGTTCGCGCCGTACTGGCGGTCCGATGCCCGCGGGGCGATCGTCGGACTGTCCCGGTTCAACACCAACGCTCACCTGGCGCGCGCAACACTGGAGGCGATCTGCTACCAGAGCAAGGACGTCGCGGACGCGATGGAGAAGGACTCGGGCGTGAAGCTCGACGTCCTGAAGGTCGACGGCGGTGTGACAGCCAACGAGCTGGCCATGCAGATGCAGGCGGACATCCTCGGCGTACCGGTGAGCAAGCCGGTCGTCGCGGAGACCACCGCCCTGGGCGCGGCGTACGCCGCCGGGCTCGCCGTGGGCTTCTGGAAGACCAAGGACGAGCTGGTTCAGAACTGGAACGAGGACAAGCGGTGGGAACCGCAGTGGACGGACGAACAGCGACAGCACGGGTACGCCGGGTGGCAGAAGGCCGTCCAGCGCACCCTCGACTGGGTCGACGTCGACTGAGATAGCACGAGATACGGAATCGGAAGGAACAGCACAGTGGGCGTAGTGGCTCTGTCACCGCAGGCGCGGGCCGAAGCGATCGACGCGATGGCCGACGGACGGGAACTGGACGTCCTGGTGATCGGTGGCGGGGTGGTCGGCACTGGTTCGGCACTCGATGCCGCGACCCGGGGTCTGACCACCGGACTGCTCGAGGCGCGCGACTTCGCGAGCGGTACCTCCAGCAGGTCCAGCAAGTTGATTCATGGCGGTTTGCGCTACCTGGAGATGCTCGACTTCCGACTGGTGCACGAGGCGTTGCAGGAGCGCGGTCTGCTCCTGCAGCGCCTGGCGCCGCACCTGGTGAAGCCGGTGCCGTTCCTGTACCCGCTCCAGCACCGCTGGTGGGAGCGGTTCTACGCCGGCGCCGGCGTGGCGTTGTACGACGGCATGGCGGTCAGCTCCGGCCTCGGCGCCGGACTGCCGCTGCACCGGCACCTCACGCGCCGCGGGGCGATGCGGCTGGTGCCGTCGCTGAAGAAGTCGGCGCTCGTCGGGGCGCTGCAGTACTACGACGCGCAGGTCGACGACGCGCGGCACACGATGGAGCTCGCTCGTACCGCGGCGTCGTACGGCGCGCACGTGGCGAACCGGGTGAAGGTCACCGGATTCCTGCGTCAGGGCGAGCGGGTCACCGGCGTCCAGGCGAAGGACCTGGAGAGCGGGCGCACGTTCGAGGTCCGCGCCAAGCAGGTCGTGAACTCGACCGGCGTGTGGACCGACGACACCCAGGCGATGGTGGGGGAGCGCGGGCAGTACCACGTCCGCGCGTCGAAGGGCATCCACCTCGTCGTACCGAAGGACCGGATCCAGTCCAGCACCGGGATGATCCTGCGGACCGAGAAGTCCGTGCTGTTCATCATCCCGTGGGGCCGGCACTGGCTGATCGGCACCACGGACACCGACTGGCACCTGGACAAGGCGCACCCGGCGGCGACCAGCAAGGACATCGAGTACCTGCTCGACCACGTCAACGCCGTCCTCACCACGCCACTCAGCCGCGAGGACGTCGAGGGCGTGTACGCCGGTCTGCGGCCGCTGCTCGCCGGTGAGTCGGAGAGTACGTCGAAGCTGTCCCGCGAGCACGTCGTCGCGCACGCGGCCCCGGGTCTCGTAGTGGTTGCCGGGGGCAAGTACACGACGTACAGGGTGATGGCCAAGGACGCGATCGACGCGGCCGCGGACGCGCTCGACGGCCGGGTCCCGCGCAGTGTCACGAAGAACATCCCGCTGGTCGGCGCGGACGGGTACCAGGCGCTGTGGAACCAGCGGCACCTGATCGCGCAGCGCTCCGGCCTGCACGTCGCCCGGATCGAGCACCTGCTGAACCGGTACGGTGCCCTGGTCAACGAAGTCCTCGAGTTGGTCGCGGAGGACCCGTCGCTGGGCGAGCAGTTGCCCGGCACCCAGGACTACCTGAAGGCCGAGATCGTGTACGGCGCGAAGGCCGAGGCGGCCCGGCATCTCGACGACATCCTGGCCCGGCGGACCCGGATCTCGATCGAGGCCTGGGACCGTGGCGTCGGCGCGGCCGAGGCGGCGGCCCGCCTGATCGCCCCGATCCTCGGCTGGGACGAGGCGACCATCGAACGAGAGGTGTCGGTCTACCTCAAGCGGGTCCAGTCCGAGCGCGACTCCCAGGACCAGCCCGACGACGAGTCCGCCGACAAGGTCCGCCTCGAGGCCCCGGACATCGTCTCGCCGATCTGACGGCCGGGAGGGCCGGCTCCAACCGGCCCTCCCGTACCGACCCCGGGCGGTGGGGTCAGCCGTTGGCGACGGTCACCACGTAGTTCGCGCCGTCGTCGGTGAAGGTGTAGTCGCCGGGGCCGTTCACGGTCTTGGCGCCGAGGTTGTCGTCGTCATCGGGGAAGTCGCCCTCCATCAGGGTCAGCACCTTGCCCTGCGGGACGGCGACCCGCTGGATGTCCTTGCTGTCCCCGGTGGTCATCTGCACCGGCCCCCAGATGGTGCTGCCGTCGACAACCAGGTACGCGTCGTCCGCGCCGGTGTTGTCCTCCTGCTCGTTGCACTTGATGTGCGTGATCACCAATCCGGCCTGCGGCGCCGCGTGCGCGGCGACCGGAACGAGTGCGGCGCTGCTCAGCCCCAGTGCGGCGGCGGCGAGAATCCTGCCTGCGGTCAACATGAGCTTGTTTCCTCCCGAGTTGTCCTACCTGATGACTCAGGACGCTAAGCAGCACACGTATCAAGCGTTTGACAGCCCCATCACGGCTACCGCTCTTCGCGTTCCCCCGAAAGGCTTGCTAGAGCTCGTGGTCTTCGGGGCGGATCCAGTTGAAGGTGCGTTGGACGGCTGACTGCCAGTTCGTGTACTCCGTGGCTCGGCGGGCCGGATCCATGTGCGGGACCCATTGGCCGGCGCGGTGCCAGTTGCTGCGCAGGCCCTCGAGATCGGGCCAGTACCCGACCGCGAGACCAGCGGCGTACGCGGCGCCGAGGGAGACCGTCTCGGTCACCATCGGGCGGACGACGCGGACGTCGAGGAGATCGGCGAGGAACTGCATCAGTAGGTTGTTCGCCGTCATCCCGCCGTCGACCTTCAACGACGTCAGCTCGATCCCGGAGTCCGCGTTCATCGCGTCGACCACCTCCAGGGTCTGGAACCCGGTCGCCTCCAGTACCGCACGGGCCAGGTGCCCCTTGGTGATGTAGGCGGTTAGCCCCGCGATCACGCCGCGCGCCTCGCTGCGCCAATGCGGCGCGAACAGCCCGGAGAACGCGGGCACGATGTACGCGCCGCCGTTGTCGTCGACGGTCCGCGCGAGCGTCTCGATCTCGGCCGCGGTGTGGATCATGCCGAGCCCGTCCCGGAACCACTGCACGAGCGACCCGGTGACCGCCATCGCACCCTCCAGCGCGTACGACGCCGGGCGGTCGCCGATCCGGTACGCGACCGTCGTCAGCATGCCGTGCTTGGACCGGACGATCTCCGGACCGGTGTTCATCAGCAGGAACGACCCCGTGCCGTACGTGCACTTCGCCTCGCCGGCGCTGAAGCAGGTCTGGCCGAACAGTGCCGCCTGCTGGTCGCCGAGCGCGGCGGCGATCCGCACCCCGGGCAGGACTTCGGTCGCGGTCGCGAACACCCCGGACGACGAACGGATCTCCGGCAGCATGGCCCGCGGCAGGTCGAAGGCCGCCAGCAGCCGGTCGTCCCACTCGAGTGTCTCGATGTTCATCAGCATCGTCCGGCTCGCGTTCGTCACGTCCGTGGCGTGCAGCCCGCCGGACGCACCGCCGGTGAAGTTCCAGATCAGCCAGGACTCCATCGTGCCGAACAGGATCTCGCCGCGCTCGGCGCGCTGCCGCAGACCGGGCGTGTGGTCGAGCATCCAGTGGATCCGCGGTGCCGAGAAGTACGTCGTCAACGGCAGACCGCACAGCTCGGAGTACCGGTCCGGGCCCTCGTCGCCGGCCAGTTCGGTGACGAGGCGGTCGGTCCGGGTGTCCTGCCAGACCACCGCGTGACCGATCGGCTGCCCGGTGAACCGGTCCCAGAGCAGACTCGTCTCCCGCTGGTTGGCGATGCCGATGGCTACGATCTGGGACGGCATCGCCCCGATCTGCCGGATTGCCGCCGGTACCACCCGGGTTACGTTGTTCCAGATCTCCCCGGCGTCGTGCTCGACCCAGCCCGGTCGCGGGAACAACTGATGGTGCTCCCGTTGGGCGACCGAGACCAGCCGCCCGCGCCGGTCGAACAGAATGCAGCGGGTCGAGTTCGTCCCCTGATCCACTGCGGCCACGTACTGCTCAGCCATTTCCCCACCCCCCGATCAGCCGCCGGTCTGTGCCCCCAGAACGTGCCGGTGGTCCCTGCCTCAAGTGTCCTCCCGGAGGTCACGCCCGATGGCCTCCGCCGTCGCCCGAACCATGGTCACCAGATCCGCCCGGTGCCGGAGCTTGCTGTCACAGATCCGCTCGATCCGCCCGGCCAGCCCGACCGCACCGACGACCAGGCCGCCGAGGCCACGGATCGGCGCCGCGATACTCGCCAGCTCGACGGTGTGCTCCTCGAACTCGCTCGCCCAGCCGCGCGCCCGGACCGTCGCGAGCTCCTCGGCCAGCCGGGCCGGGTCGATGATCGTCCGCGTGGTGAACGCCTCCAGGGTCCGCGGCCGTGCGGCACCGCTGGTGTCGTAGGCCAACACGGCCTTGCCCAAGGCGGTGGCATGCGGCGGAAGCGTCGTACCGACGTCGAGGTTCTGGTCGCTGTCGTCGGGGCGGAAGACGTGGTGGACGACGACCACGACGCCGTCGACCAGGCGGCCGACGCGGACCACCTCGCCGCTGCGGGACGCGAGTGAGTCGGCCCAGTTGATCGCGCGGCTGCGGAGCTCGTTCGGGTCCAGGTAGCTCTCGCCAAGGCGGCCGAACGCGTCGCTGAGGTGATAGTGCGCGCCGCTGTGGTCCTGTTCGACGAAGCCGACCTGGTGCAGGGTGCGGAGGATGCCGTGCACGGTCGTCTTCGCCAGCCCGAGGGCGTTGCCGAGATCGGCGACCCCCAGCCCGTCGGGCGCGGCGGCGAGCAGTCGCAGCACCGCCGCGGCTCGCTCGATCGACTGCACAGTCCCCGGCACACCGGCAGGCTACCTGTGAATCACTGGTCTGGCTCCACCTCAGGAGTCACTCCGAGGCGATCGCCCGCAGCACATCGAGACGGGCTGCGCGCCGTGACGGCCAGACCGCAGCCAGTACGCCGAACAGCATCGCGGCGACGACCGCGCACGCCAGTTGCAGCACCGGGATGTCGCGTACCGCCAGACCGTTGTCGACCATCGCGGACTGGATCGCGGACGCGAACAGCACGCCGATCACCAGCCCCAGCAGCGAACCGAGCGACGTGATCGCGATCGACTCCACCCGGAGCATCCGGCTGAGCTGCGGCCGGTCCATCCCGATCGCCCGCAGCAGGCCGATCTCACGGGTCCGCTCGACCACGCCGAGTGCGAGCGTGTTCACGATGCCGAGCAGCGCGATCAGGATCGCCATCGCGAGCAGGAACCCGACCGCGGCCAGCACACCGTCGACGGGTTCGCGGGCGCTCGCGGCGTACGCCTGCTGGTCGCGGACCTGGACCGACGGGAAGTCCTTGGTCAGCGCGTCGAGGACACCGGCCCGGACCTCCCCGACCTGCTTGCCCTGGGCAACGTCGACGTACAGCAGGGTGTCGCTGCCGGAGCCGCCGATGGTCGCGTACGTCGGGAGCGCGACGACGACCGCGTTGAGCTGCCGGTTCGGGGCGAGGATGCCGCCGACGGTCAGGCGGTGTTTGCCGGTCGTGGTGGTCAGGTCGAACGTCTTGCCGACGGTCAGGTCGAGCGTCTTCGCCAGGTTCCGGGGCAGGAGCGCCTGGCCGGAGCCGAGCGCGGCCGCGGAACCGGCGTCGAACGTGGTGGTGATCGGGCCGTCCAGGGTGCCGTCGCTGACACCGGTGACCGGGACGTTCGTCCGGCCGATCTGGCCGGAGTCCTGCCGGACGCGGTGCACCGACTGGACGCCGGCGACCTTCGCCGTCCGGTCGCCGATCTGCGAACTGAAGGTCGGCGTGCCGTCGGCGGTGATCAGCAGCTCGGACGTGCCGAGCGCGTCGGCGATGCTCTGGCTGATCGAGGCCTTGGCCGACGCCGTGATCACCATCAGGCCGCAGATCAGCGAGACCGAGATCATCAGCGCGGACGCGGTCGCCGAGGTCCGGCGCGGGTTGCGTTCGGCGTTGCGGCGGCCGAGAGTGACCGGTGCCTTGCGGCCGAACGGGTACATCAGCGCGCGGACGACGTACCGGCTGAGCAACGGGCTGAGCATCACGATGCTGATCACCGCGGTGCCGGCCGCGAGCATGATGAGGACCGCGCCGGGCAGGCCGCCGGCGCCGAGACCGACCGCGTACAACATGACGGCCATCAGCAGCACGAAGCCGCCGATCAGCAGGCGGACGAGCAGCGAGCGTTCCGGCGCGCCGACGTCGTCGCGCATCGCGGCGATCGGCGGCAGTTTGCCGGCCCGGCGGGCGGCGGGGGCCGCGGCCGCGACCGTCACGCCGATTCCGATCAGGTAGCAGACGATGATCGTCGTCGGCTTGACCTGCAGTGCCGCGGTTGGGATCCGCAGGTCGAGGCGCTCGTAGACGAACCTGATCCCGAAGGCGACGCCGATCCCGACCAGCAGGCCGAGGGTGGCGCCGACGGCGCCGATCACCACGCTCTCGGCAACGACCGTGCCGGTGACCTGGCCGCGGGACGCGCCGATCGCGCGCAGCATCGCGAGCTCGCGGGAGCGCTGCGCCACCACCATCGCGAACGTGTTGACGATCAGGAACGTGCCGACGAACAGCGCGAGGAACGCGAACACCACCAGGACCGTGCTGAAACCGCCGAACGTGGTGTCGAGATCGTGCTCACCGTCGGCGGTGACCTGCTTCGCCGTACGGACCTTGACCGAGTCGCCAACGGTCTGGGCGATCGCCTTGCTGACCGTGTCCGGGTCGGAGCCCGGCTGGACCGCGACGGTGATCGACGTCCAGCCCGGCTTGCCGAGCAGCAGGAACTGGGCCGTCGCGCCGTCGAAGGTGACCAGCGGCGCTCCGGCCGCAACGCCCGCGGCCGCCGGCGTGGTGGTTGCCGTCAGCGCCGCCGTGACGGACTGGGTCGGAGTGACGATCTTGACCTGGTCGCCGAGGTCGTAGCCCGCGCGGCTGGCGGTGGACTCGTCGAGCGCGAGCTGGCCGCGGCCGGACGGGGCGATGCCGTCGACCAGCTTGAAGGGAGCGGTCGCGCTGTCGCGAGGCCAGGAAGCACCGAAGCTCGTCAGTCCGAAGTTTTGCAGGGGCTTGCCGTCCGGGCCGAGGATCTCGACGTCGCTGATCAACAGTTGCGGCGTGGCGTCGGCGACTCCGGGGACGGTGCGGATGCGGTCGGCGACATCGGACTGGAACGTCGCCGGCTGGCCGGCACCTGCCTCGATCGGGGTGGACGGCGTGACGGTGATGTCCGCCGTACTGACCGCGAAGTTCTTCTTCAGGGCGGTGGAGAGCGTGTCGGTGAAGACCATCGCACCGCCGGCGAACGCGACGCCGAGCGTCACGGCGATCGTGCACAGCACGAACCGCAGCCGGTGCGCGAGGACCGAGCGTAGACCGAGCTTGAACATCAGCCGGCCAGGTCGTCGGCCGGGGCCGCGTCGAGCCGCTTCATCGTGTCGAGCACCGACTCGGCGGTCGGGTCGATCAGTTCCGACTGCAGCGTGCCGTCGGCGAGGAACAGCACCCGGTCGGCGTACGACGCCGCGCTCGGATCGTGGGTGACCATCACGACCGTCTGCTGGAAGTCCCGAACCGAGCGGTGCAGGAAGTCGAGGACGTCACCGGAGGAGCGGGAGTCCAGGTTGCCGGTCGGCTCGTCGGCGAACACCACATCAGGTCGGGAGACCAGAGCGCGGGCGCAGGCGACCCGCTGTTGCTGACCGCCGGACAGCTCCGACGGCTTGTGACCGAGGCGGTCGCTGAGGCCGATCGAGTCGATGACCGTGGTCAGCCACTCCTGGTCCGGCTTGCGGCCGGCCAGGTCGAGAGGGAGCGTGATGTTCTCCAGCGCCGTCAGCGTCGGGACCAGGTTGAACGCCTGGAACACGAAGCCGATCCGGTCGCGGCGCAGGTGCGTGAGCTGCTTCTCGGGCAGCTTGGTCAGGTCGACGTCGCCGAGCAGCACCTGCCCGAGCGTCGGCTTGTCGAGCCCCGCGAGACAGTGCAGCAACGTCGACTTCCCGGAGCCGGACGGGCCCATGATCGCGGTGAACCGGCCGCGCCCGAAATCCGCGCTCACGTCGGCGAGCGCGTCGACCTGCGTCTGCCCACCGCCGTACCGCTTCCACAACCCGACCGCCTGGACCGCAGCGTCACCCACACTCATGCGACGAAACCTATCGACCGAGGGTTCCTCGGCCGACTGGTGGTCGTCGCTCAGCCGTCGACCGTGATCAGGTCGATGCCGGCCGACTCGGCTGCGACCTCCTCGACGGAGCGGGTCGGCAGCGGCGGGGGAGTGCCGCCCCAGGCCGGGCAGATCGCCTTGTGGTCGCACCAGTCGCACAGCGGGCCCGGGCTCGGCCGCCAGTCGCCGGAGTCCAGCGCGCGGGTGATCGCGATCCAGAGCGCGGACACCTTGCGCTCGCAGGCGCGCAGGTCGGCCTCGTCGGGGACGTAGCGGACGATCTCGCCGTTGCCCAGATAGACCAGCTGCAGCATCGCCGGCACCACGCCGCGGAGCTTCCACAGCACCAGCGCGTAGAACTTCATCTGGAACAGCGCCTTCGCCTCGAAGAACTCCGACGGCGAACGACCGGTCTTGTAGTCGACGACCCGGATCTCACCGGTCGGCGCCACGTCGAGGCGGTCGACGTAGCCGCGCAGTACCAGACCGGAGTCGAGCGCGGTCTCGACGTACAGCTCGCGCTCGGCGGGCTCCAGGGCGTTCGGGTCCTCGAGGGTGAAGTACTTGCCGAGCAGTTGGTGGGCCTCGGCGAGCCACTTGGCCAGCTCCTCGCCGCTCGCGTCCTCGGCGAACAGCTGCGCGACCTCGGGCTCCTCCTCGAGCACCCGCTGCCATTGCGGCTCCAGCATCTCGGCGGCCTGCTCGAGCGTCCGCTGCCCGCGCGGCAGGTCGTACAAACGCTCGAGCACGGCGTGCACCACCGTCCCGCGGACGGCCGCCGGCGACGGCTTCTCGGGCAGCCGGTCGACGACGCGGAACCGGTACTTCAACGGGCAGCTCATGAAGTCCGCCGCTCGGGAGGGCGACAGGGCACCCCGCGGATGCTGGTGCGGATCGACTGCGGCTGCGACGCTCATGCCCCAAACCCTAGGCACAACGACCGACAGTTCGCGCGCGCCCACCCCGACCCTGTGGAAAACAGCAACCAGGAGGTTTGCCGCCCGGCTCACGGTGGGTGCGTAGCACGGAGTTACCACGAGACCAGTAGCGTTGGCTTGATGCCAGATTCTCGCGACTCCCAGAACTCCGCCCAGCCGGCCGGTCCACCACCGCCCGGTACCTGGGTGCTCGGTCGTGTCCGCGGGATCCGGCTGACGATGCGCTTCACCTGGCTGCCGGTGGCGATGCTGCTGGCGCTCGGCTTCGCGGCGATCATCGGCCGCCAGTTCCCCGAGCTCGGCGGCTGGCGCTACCTCGCGGCGTTCGCCTTCGTGGTCGCGTTCACGCTGTCGATCCTGGTCCACGAGCTGGCGCACGCGCTGATGGCGCTGAAGTTCGGGATCGGCGTCTCGGAGATCAACCTCGGCTTCTTCGCGGCCGGTACGCACATCGAGGGTGAGCGGAAGTCACCACTCGAGGAATTCGCCGTCTCGGTGGTCGGCCCGATCGCCTCCCTGATCGTCGGCGGCCTCGCGTACCTCGGCTCCCGCGCCTTCGACGAGGGCGTCGGGTACGTCGCCCTCCTGGAGCTCGGCATCGCGAACCTGATCGTCGGCGTCACGAACCTGCTGCCCGGCCTGCCGCTCGACGGTGGCTGGGTGCTGCGCGCGATCGTCTGGAAGCTCACCGGGAACATGCACACCGGCACCGTGGTGGCGGCCTGGGCCGGCCGGCTGCTGGCGATCTCGGTGCTGGCCGCGCCGGTCCTGTTCGAGCAGCTCTGGGGCTGGCAGCCGTCGATGATCGACTTCGTGATCGCGCTGCTGGTCGGTTTCTTCCTGTGGAGCGGCTCGACCGCATCGCTGATGCAGGCCCGGTTGCGCAGCAAGCTGCCCACGCTTCAGGTCCGGACGCTGGCCCGCCGCGCCGTCGCCGTACATTCCGGGACACCGATCTCCGAGGCGGTCCGGATGGCCGGGGAGGCCCAGGCCGGCGCGGTCGTGGTGATCGACGGCGACGGCAGCCCGCACGCGCTGGTGTCGGAGTCCGCGGTCGCCGCGGTGGCGCCGAACCAGCGTCCGTGGACCACGGTCAGCGAGGTCTCGACGCGGATCGGCGCGGGCCACATCATCGGCGTCAACGACACCGGCGAGGAGATCCTCGCCACGCTCCGCCAGCACCCCGCCTCGGAGTACCTCGTCCTGGACGCGAACGGCACGGTGTACGGCGTGCTCGCGACCGCGGACGTGGAACGCGCGTTCCGGTCCGGCTGATTACTCGGTTCCGGTGACCGAAAGTTAAGGTGAGCGCCTTATGGCTGACTTGCGTGACTTTCCTGACCAGGCGTTCTCCGGGGTGCACCACGGCCCCTTGCAGGAGGGCGAGTGGATCACCCTGCAGGACTCCAAGGGCCGCCGGCACTCGGTGAAGCTGGAGCGCGGGAAGATCTTCCACACCACCAAGGGCGGGATCGCGCACGACGAACTGATCGACGGCCCGGACGCGGTCACGATCCGCTCCAAGGGCAACGTCGAGTACCTCGCGCTGCGCCCGCTGATGGCCGACTACTCGGTCTCGATGCCGCGCGGCGCGGCGGTGATCTACCCGAAGGACACCGCGCAGATCGTCACGATGGCCGACATCTTTCCGGGCGCGAAGGTGGTCGAGGCCGGCGCCGGCTCCGGGGCGCTGACCACCGCGTTGCTGCGCGCGGTCGGGATCCAGGGGCAGGTGATCTCGTTCGAGCGCCGCGAGGACTTCGCCGAGGTCGCGCGCAAGAACGTCACCGGTTTCTTCGGAGCCGAGCACCCGGCCTGGCGGCTCGAGGTCGGCGACCTGGTCGAGAAGCTGAACGAGCAGGATGTGGACCGCGTCGTCCTGGACATGCTGGCCCCGTGGGAGTGCATCGACGTCTGCGCCGAGGCCCTGTCCCCGGGTGGGGTGTTCTGCGCGTACGTCGCCACCACGACGCAGCTGAGCCGGGTCGTGGAGACACTGCGGGCGCACGGCGAGTTCACCGAGCCGCGCGCGTGGGAGTCACTCGTGCGAGACTGGCACGTAGAAGGCCTTGCGGTTCGTCCGGGACACCGGATGCAAGGTCACACCGCCTTCCTGGTCACCGCGCGACGGATGGCGCACGGGGAGCAGGCACCCCGGAAGAAGCGGCGCCCCGCGCCTGGTGCGTACGGCGACGATTACCTCGGGCCCCGTCGTGCGGAAGCCCCTGCGGATTCGTCGGGCGACATGCCGAAGGCAACTGGTTCATCCGCAACCGACACGTGATGGGATACAGCTTGCCCGGCGAGCTTTTCTGGGTAAGGTCCATAGGGTCGAGCCCCACATGGTGAGGTGATGATCGTGGCTGGAGACGAGAGCCCTACCGCGGCAGAACTGCGTAACCAGGTCCGGTACCTGGAAGCCGAAGTCGCGGCGTTGCGACGTCGGCTGCTCGAGCACCCGGCGGACAGCCGGTCGCTCGAGAGCAGACTGTCCGAAACCCAGGCCTCCTTGGCGAGTGTCACCGCTCAGAACGAGCGGCTGGCCGACACGCTGCGGGAGGCGCGAGAGAAGATCATCGCCCTGAAGGAGGAAGTCGACCGGCTGGCGCAACCGCCGTCCGGATTCGGCACCTTCCTCGGACGCAATGAAGACGACACGCTGGACGTGTTCACCGGCGGCCGGAAACTCCGGGTCGCGGCGAGCCCGTCGGTGGACCTGGACGCGCTGCGGCTCGGCCAGGAACTGATGCTGAACGAAGCGCTCAACGTGGTCGAGGCCTGCGAGTTCGAGGTCGTCGGCGACGTGGTGATGCTCAAGGAGCTGCTCGCCGACGGTGAGCGGGCGCTGGTCATCGCGCAGGCGGACGAGGAACGGGTGGTGCGGCTCGCGTCGCCGCTGCTCGACGTGCCGCTGCGGTCGGGCGACTCGTTGCTGCTGGAGCCCCGCTCCGGGTACGTCTACGAGAAGATCCCGAAGTCCGAGGTCGAGGAGCTGGTGCTCGAAGAGGTCCCGGACATCGACTACACCCAGATCGGTGGCCTGGCCGGCCAGATCGAGCAGATCCGGGACGCGGTCGAGCTGCCGTACCTGCACAAGGACCTGTTCCTGGAGCACGAGCTCAAGCCGCCGAAGGGCGTGCTGCTCTACGGGCCGCCCGGCTGCGGGAAGACGCTGATCGCGAAGGCGGTGGCGAACTCGCTGGCCAAGAAGGTCGCCGAGCGCACCGGTGTCGCCGAGCAGAAGTCGTTCTTCCTGAACATCAAGGGCCCGGAGCTGCTGAACAAGTACGTCGGTGAGACCGAGCGGCACATCCGCCTGGTCTTCCAGCGGGCGCGCGAGAAGGCGTCCGAGGGAATGCCGGTGATCGTATTCTTCGACGAGATGGACTCGCTGTTCCGCACCCGCGGTTCCGGTGTGTCGTCCGACGTCGAGAACACCATCGTCCCGCAGCTGCTCAGCGAGATCGACGGTGTCGAGGGCCTGGAGAACGTCCTCGTGATCGGTGCCTCGAACCGTGAGGACATGATCGACCCGGCGATCCTGCGGCCCGGCCGGCTAGACGTGAAGATCAAGATCGAGCGCCCGGACGCCGAGGCGGCCCGGGACATCTTCTCGAAGTACCTGACCAGCGGACTGCCGCTGCACACCGACGACCTGAGCGAGTTCGGTGGCGACCGGCAGGCCTGCGTGGACGGGATGATCCAGCGCACCGTCGAGCGGATGTACACCGAGGCCGACGAGAACCGGTTCCTCGAGGTCACCTACGCCAACGGTGACAAGGAGGTCCTGTACTTCAAGGACTTCAACTCGGGCGCGATGATCCAGAACATCGTCGACCGGGCGAAGAAGATGGCGATCAAGGCGTTCCTGGACGAGAAGCAGAAGGGCCTTCGGGTGCAGCACCTGCTGCAGGCCTGCGTGGACGAGTTCAAGGAGAACGAGGACCTGCCGAACACCACGAACCCGGACGACTGGGCCCGGATCTCCGGCAAGAAGGGCGAGCGGATCGTCTACATCCGGACGCTCATCTCCGGCAAGCAGGGCACCGAGCCGGGCCGGTCGATCGACACGGCGACCAACACCGGTCAGTACCTGTAAGCACACGGACGGCGAAACGCCCCTGGACCAGCGCGGTCCAGGGGCGTTTGTCTGCGCTCAGGGGGTAGAGATAACCCCCGGTTCAATCGGGGGGTTTCCCCGATTGGTACGGCGTCATAGCGGGCCTACCGTGCTGCTATGGCGACGGACGATCTACGCAAGGACCTGCGGGCCGCGGTGGCGGCACGGCAGGAGCTCGGGCCGGAGTACGAGTCCGAGGTCATCGACAGCTTCCTGGACAAGCTCGACCAGCGCGACGCCCAGCGCCGTGCCGGCCTGCTGCCGGAACCCGTACCGGCCCGGCCGGTGAGCCGCCACCCGAGCCGGGAGACGGACCCGGGTGGTCTCGCGCTGGCGATCGTCTCGATCGTGGCGGCGATCCCGATCACGGCGATCGCGGCCGACATGATGGGCAAGTTCGGCGTCCTGATCTGCTGGGCGGGCCTGGTCGGCATCAACTACGCCCGCACGATGGCCCGACGCCCTAGTTGATCAGCAGCTGGCGGCCCTTGGCGTCGAACGCCCGGATCTCGGTCTTGAGGTGCTGGCCGGACTTGAACGTCCCGGTCGCCTGGACCTCGGTGTAGGCGAAGCCGCCGTCGACGACACCGCTGGTCCACGGGCCGGGCTTACCGTCCAGGACGTAGCGGGCCTCGACCTTCGCGATCTCGGGCAGCGCTCGGTAGATCCGCCACGCCTGCAAGGTGTGGAGGTCGTTCGTGAAGTCGCCGTCCGACCCGGCGAGCGCCACCAGACCGCGCTGCACGGTCGGGTCGGCCCGCCATGCCTTGTCGTCGACCCTGCCGACCGTGCCGATCGAGCCGAGCTTGCTGAGCGGCGGCGTCCGTGAGAGGCAGTACCGGTACCCGAGGCTGAAGGGGGCGGGAGCCCCTCCCGCCCCGGCCCCCGGCCTGCGACCGCCGTCGCCGTTCACGGGCTTCGGGGTCGCACCCTTCGTGTCCCGCGCCAGCCCCACCAGCGTGGTGCTGTCCTTGGAGATGCCCCGGACGTGACGGCTCCAGACGAGCTCGGCGGGACCCGGCTCATCGGGGAACTGGCACTCGTTGACGACCTTCGCCAACTGGGCCTGCGGAACGGGGCCGAGGTCGACGCCGACACGGGCCTGTGGCTTGGCCGTGCCGTACGCCAGGGTCGGGGCCGCGACCGGCGTCGAGGTACCGGCTACCCCGGCGTGGTCCGGTGACTTCTGGGTGATGACGAGCGTGCCGGCGACCACGGCTGCGACGGCGGCGACGCCAACCACCGGGGCGACCCGGTGCGGGGCCGGACGACGCGTGTCGGGCCGGGCCCGCTCCATCAGCTGGTTGCGCATCCGGGCGTGCTCGGCGGCGGTCAGCGGCGGTACGCGCGGCGGTTCGAGTTCGGTGTTCATGAGAGCTCCTCGGTGAGGTCGACCCGGGTGAGCAGGTCGGGGAAACGCTGACGGGTGCGGTGCAGCCGGGCCTTGACGGTCCCGATCGGTACGCCGAGGGCTTCCGCCGCCTCGGAGGTGGTCAGTCCGGACCAGACGACGAGCTCGAGCGTCTCGCGTTCGTGCCGGGGGAGTTTCGCGACGGCGCGGCGGATCGCGGACATCCGGAGTTCGTCGTCGAGGCGGCGGGCGACGTCCGGAGCGTGGTCGTCACCGGGCGCGGGACCGGGCAGGCGATCCACCAGCTTCCGCAAGCGGTTCGCCGTCCGAGCCAGCGTCCGGCACTCGTTGCCGGCCACCACGAGCAGCCAGCCGCGAGCGCTCGGCGCGGTCAGCCGCCCCGGTGGGTTCCGCTCGAACCGCCGCCAGGTGTTCAGGAACGTCGCCTGCACCACGTCGTCCGCGGTGCTCCACGAGGCAGTACGACGGAACGCGAACGCGCGGACGTCGTCGGCGTACCGGTCGAACAGTTCGCCCAGCGCGAAGTGGTCCCCGGTGCGCAACCGCTCCCACAGATCGTGGTCCGAGCCGTCGACGGGCGCAGGCTCGCTCGCTGCACCGGCGCCTGCGGATCCCATCGACGGCTCCGTATCGTCAGTCAGGATGATCTTCACAGCAGCTAATGACCGGTCGCCGGCCAACTGGTTGCATCAGAGCGCGGCGATGATCTGCGGCAGTCCCGTCTCGACGTCGCCGGGCAGGTCGAGCAGCAGACCGCGGTGGACGCCGTACCAGGGGGAGAGCCGCGCCCAGTCCTTCGAACGCTCGATCAACTCGCGTGTTGGCTGGTAGACCTCACGGACGCCGGCGGCGACGGCTTCCGGGGCGCCGTTGAGGGGCCAGCAGAGGTCCAGGGCCGGGTCTCCGATGACCGCGTCGGTCCAGTCGATGATCCCGGTGACCCGGCCGTCGGTCGTCAGGATGTGGTCCGGACCGAAGTCGCAGTGGACCAGGGACGTCCGCACCCGGGCGACACGGTCGAGCAGCTCACTCGCCGTGGTGCGGACCTCGGACGGGAGTAAAGGCACGATCCACGTCCGGAATTCGACCAATTCGAGCGTCTTGGCAGCCGTCGCGGTCTCGGCGTCGAGTGCGCCGTACGCAACGGCTTCTGACGGGTCAACAGAGTGCAGGGCCTTGAGGAACGCGCCCAATTCCCGCCCGGTTTCCGGGCTGTCCTCGGACAGCGGTTCGCCGGGCAACAGCAGATGCCGTACGCCGTCCTCCGTCAGCTCTGGCAGCGGGACGGGCAGTGGCAACTGCGGGGCGAGCCAGGGAAGGAGCGTGGTCTCGGCGAGCAGCCGGGGGCGCACTTCCGGCCGCCGCGGCGACCGGTGGATCCAGGGGCCATCGATCCACGCACGGCTGTCCCAGCCCTCGACAAGGATCACAGCAGGCTGCGGACGTACGGGCCGAGCAGTGCGACAGCATCGGGCATGAACGACCACTCCGAGACATCGAGCTTGGCGACGAGCTCGGCGGGGGAGAGCCACGCGCCCCACGCGACTTCCTCGGGCTGGTGCTTGATCGCGCCGTCCCAGACGCAGGCGTACAGGTAGGCGTGGTACGTCGTGTTGTCGTCGGCGTAGTCACCCTCGGGCAACCGGATCAGCTCCACCCCGGAGATCCCGAGCTCCTCGTCCAGCTCCCGTACGACGGCGTGGAAGGGCTCCTCGCCGGCCGCCACGACCCCACCGGCGGCGAAGTCGTACCGGCCCGGGTACACGTCCTTGGTCGGCGTCCGGCGGTGCACGTAGATGTCGCCGGCCGGGTTCCGGACGAGGACGCCGGTGGCCGCGTGCCGCAGGTTGTCACGCCGCATCACGGATCGTGGTGCCGTCCCGGTGACCCGGTTGTCGTCGTCAAGAATCGCCACGAGTTCGTCCACCGGAGCATTTTCACAGGTAACCCTGTGGACACAGCAACCCCTTTGGTCGTCGGTACCGCGTAGGCTCAACTCCATGAGTGTTCGGCGGATCATGGGTACCGAGACCGAGTTCGGCATCTCGGTGCCGGGCCAGCCCGGGGCGAACCCGATGCTGACCTCGAGCCAGGTGGTGAACGGCTACGCGCAGACGCAGCCGCTCGCGCGCAAGACCCGATGGGACTTCGACGAGGAGCACCCGTTGCGGGACGCGCGCGGCTTCGACCTGAGCCGGGAGGTGGCGGACTCCAGCCAGCTCACCGACGAGGAGACCGGCCTGGCGAACGTGATCCTCACCAACGGCGCCCGGCTGTACGTCGACCACGCCCACCCGGAGTACTCCGCGCCCGAGACCACCAACCCGCGCGACGCGGTGGTGTGGGACAAGGCCGGCGAGCTGGTGATCATGGAGGGCGCGCGCCAGGCCCGGCTGATCCCAGGGGCTCCGCAGCTGAACCTCTACAAGAACAACACCGACAACAAGGGCGCGTCGTACGGCTCGCACGAGAACTACCTGATGCGCCGGTCGACGCCGTTCGCGTCGATCGTGCGGCACCTGACGCCGTTCTTCGTGAGCCGTCAGGTGGTCACCGGCGCCGGCCGCGTCGGGATCGGCCAGGACGGTGCCACGCACGGGTTTCAGGTCAGCCAGCGGGCGGACTACTTCGAGGTCGAGGTCGGCCTGGAGACGACGCTGAAACGCCCGATCATCAACACCCGCGACGAGCCGCACGCGAATCCGGACCGCTACCGCCGGCTGCACGTGATCATCGGCGACGCCAACCTGTCCGAGATCTCGTCGTACCTGAAGGTCGGGACGACGTCGCTGGTGCTGGCGATGATCGAGGACGGCTGGCTGACCGACGACCTCGGTGTGGACCGCCCGGTGACCGCGCTGCACGAGGTCAGCCACGACCCGTCCTGCACGCATCTGCTGACCCTCAAGGACGGCCGCAAGCTCACCGCCGTCCAGTTGCAGACGGAGTACCTGGAGCAGGCCCGCAAGTACGTCGAGGACAAGTACGGCGACGACGCGGACCGGCAGACCAAGGACGTGCTGCACCGCTGGGAGCAGGTCCTCGACCAGCTCGCCATCGACCCGATGAAGTTGTCGGACCAGCTGGACTGGGTCGCGAAGTACAAACTGCTGCAGTCCTACCGGGACCGCGACGGTCTCGGGTGGGACGACCCGAAGCTGCACCTCGTCGACCTGCAGTACGCCGATCTGCGCCCGGACAAGGGTCTGTATTACAAGTTGGTGAAGTCCGGCCGGATGCAGCGGGTCGTCACCGACGAGGAGATCCGGATGGCCGTCGCGCACCCGCCGACCGACACCCGGGCCTACTTCCGCGGCCGCTGCATGCAGCAGTACGCGCCGCAGGTCGCGGCCGCCTCCTGGGACTCGGTGATCTTCGATCTGCCCGGGAAGGAATCGCTCCAGCGGATCCCGACGCTGGACCCGCTGCGGGGCACGAAAGCGCACGTCGGGGCACTTCTTGACCAATGCGACACCGCGAGTGACCTGGTTCGCACCATTACTGGGGGCGGCGCCGGGTAGGGTCGCTAGTGAAGGCCGATTTGGGCGGCCTTCCCAGCGGTTCTAGGAGGTGGCCATGGCGAAGGACGGCGGTCAGCAGCACAAGCAGCCGAAGCGTTCCTCGACCGAGGAAGAGGTCGAGCAGGTCGAGACGTCCGAAGACGTCGCCGAGCGCAAGGAACGGCTCGACGAGGACGTGGACTCGATCCTGGACGAGATCGACGAGGTCCTCGAGGAGAACGCCGAGGAGTTCGTTCGCGGATTCGTTCAAAAGGGTGGGGAGTGAACCGCTCGATGACATTCGATGCCTCCGGCCGGTTGCCGGAAGCCTTCCTGACCCCAGGGGGCTCGTCGTTCATGGACTTCCTGGCCGGGCACGCGCCCGACCTGTTGCCCGGACGGCGGTCCCCGGGGGCGGGTGACCTGTCCAGTCAGGTCCCGCACGGGACGACGATCGTCGCCGCGACCTTCCCGGGTGGCGTGGTGATGGCCGGCGACCGGCGGGCCACGATGGGCAACATCATCGCCCAGCGTGACATCGAGAAGGTGTTCCCGGCCGACGAGTACTCGGCGGTCGCCTTCGCCGGCTCGGCCGGTTTCGGGATCGAGATGGTCCGGCTGTTCCAGGTCGAACTGGAGCACTACGAGAAGCTCGAGGGCGCCACCCTGAGCCTCGACGGCAAGTCCAACCGGCTGAGCGCGCTGATCCGGGGCAACCTGGCGATGGCGATGCAGGGTCTGGCCGTGGTGCCGCTGTTCGCGGGCTACGACGCCGACCTGAAGGGCGGGCGGATCTTCTCGTACGACGCCACCGGCGGTCGCTACGAGGAGCACCACTTCCACAGTGTCGGCTCGGGTTCGCTGTTCGCCCGCGGCGCGCTGAAGAAGCTGTACCGCGAGGACCTGTCCGAGATCGACTGCGTGACGGTGACGATCCAGTCCCTGATCGACGCGGCCGACGACGACTCGGCGACCGGTGGCCCGGACATGCTCCGGCGGATCTTCCCGGTGGTCGGCGTGGTCACCGCGGACGGCTACCGGCGACTGCCGGAGGACGAGGTCGCGGGGCTCGTCGACGCGGCCTGGAGCCAGCGGCACCTGCGGCCAGACGGTCCGGCCGCGGCGTCCCTGACCTGACGCTGTCTTGTCCCCCCGACCGAACTGACAGAGGATTCGATGAGCGTTCCCTTCTACGTCTCGCCCGAGCAGCTGATGCGGGACCGGGCGGATTTCGCCCGGAAAGGCATCGCCAAGGGCCGCAGCGCGATCGCGCTGCAATATGCCGACGGCATCCTGTTCGTCGCGGAGAACCGCTCGCCCGCCCTGCACAAGGTGGCCGAGATCTACGACCGGATGGCCTTCGCGGCCGTCGGCCGGTACAACGAGTTCGAGAACCTGCGGATCGCCGGCGTGCGGCTGGCCGACATGCGTGGGTACTCCTACGACCGGCGGGACGTCACCGGCCGGGCGCTGGCCAACGCGTACGCGCAGACCCTCGGCGCGATCTTCTCCTCCGGCGGTGAGAAGCCGCTCGAGGTCGAGATCCTGGTCGCCGAGGTCGGCTCCTCGACGGCCGAGGACCAGATCTACCGGCTCACCTACGACGGCTCGATCGCGGACGTCCGCGGGTACGCCGTGATGGGTGGTCCGGCCGACCAGGTCGCGGAGTACATCGGCGAGCACTACACCGACGGCATCTCGCTGGCCGGCGCGCTCCGGCTCGCGGTGGACGCGCTCGGCCACGACGGCACCGAGGTCCGGGCGCTGACCCCGGACCAGCTCGAGGTCGCCGTCCTGGACCGGAGCAGGTCCCAGGTGCGGAAGTTCAAGCGAATGACCGAGGAGACCCTCGAGCGGATTCTGTCCGAGTCCCGGCCGGCTGAGGACGCGGCCGGCTCCACGGACTCGGAGGACGGCGAGTCCGCCAAGGCCGAGGACACCACGTCGGCTGAGGGGGACGACACCCCGGTCGCGCCGCCGTCGGACGACGTACCGGTGGCTCCGCCGGACAACTCCGACGACGACCGTCCGCTGTGACGGATCAGCACGAGAACTCAGCCGTCACGGACACCGTGGCGGCTGAGTTGTCTCGGCCCGCCGACCCGGCGCCGTGGGAGTTGCTGGGGGAGGAGAAGGGCTTCCAGCGCTTCCTGAGCGTGCGCCTGCGCACGTACCGGATGCCGGACGGTCGCGAGGTCGAGTGGGACGTGCTCGGTCCGGAGGCCGGGGTGGCGTCCGGGGTGACCGTGCTGCCGCTGACGCCGGACGGGCGGATCGTCACGATCCGGATGTTCCGCGCCGGCCCGGACAGCGTCGTCACCAACCTGCCCGGTGGCCTGGTGGAGCCCGGGGAGGAAGTGGCCGTCGCCGGTGCCCGAGAGCTCGAGGAGGAGACCGGGTACACCTGCGAGACGCTCGACGTGGTCGGCTGGCAGTGGTCCGGTGCGTCGTCGACGTTCCGCAAGTACGTCGCGATCGCGCGCGGTTGCCGTCCCGACGGGAAGCAGCAGCTGGACGAAGCAGAGGACTGCGTTCCGGTCGAGCTGTCCGTGGATGCGTTCCGTGCCGAATTGCGGACACCCGGTGCAATGACCGGAATCGATGCCGCCTATCTGGCGTTGGACTATGCAGGACTTCTCTGAAAGGGACCTTGATATGAGCGACTGGAACGCGAACGTCATCGCGGAGTTCCGGGAGAACGAAGGCAGGGTCGGCGGGCCGTTCGAGGGCGCCCCGATGGTCCTGCTGCACCACCGTGGCCGCAAGAGCGGCGAGGAGTACATCGCCCCGACGATGTACCTGCAGAACGAGACCGATCCGAACGTCGTCTATGTGTTCGCGAGCAAGGGCGGAGCCCCCACGAACCCGGACTGGTACCGCAACCTGATCGCGGCCGGCGACGGCACCGTCGAGCTCGGGACCGAGACGTTCGACGTGAAGGTCAGCGAAGTGACCGGCGAGGAGCGCGACCGCATCTACGCCGAGCAGGCGCGACGCTACCCGGGTTTCGCCGACTACGAACGCAGTACGGCGGGTGTTCGAACGATCCCGGTGCTGGAGCTCAGCCGGACACCGTGACGGGGTGGGTCCGGCCGCCGATCCGGGTCGGTATCCTGAGGGCGGACCGCGACTGGCGCTGAGGTGGACGACCACCGGGGAACGGTCTGCCATCCGGCTTCGCCGCGCGCCTGGGCACTTGTGAACTGACGCCCAGAGGAGTGCGCACAGATGACTGCTGACCTGATGATCGGGACCGACCTGGCGACCGAGATGGTGACCAAGGCCGCCGAGCGGGCCCACGCGTTGCAGGAGCGGACCGGAGTCCAACCGTGTCTCGCGACTGTGTTGGTGGGCGACGATCCCGCGTCGGCGACGTACGTGCGGATGAAGCAGAACCGGTCGAAGAAGGCCGGGATCGCGTCCCGGAGCATCGTGCTGCCGGCCGAGACCACGACCGCGGAACTGGTCGCCGAGATCACCAAGCTCTCCGCGGACCCGGCGGTGCACGGGATCCTGCTGCAGCACCCGGTGCCCGCGCAGATCGACGAGCGGGCCGCGTTCGAGGCGATCGACTCGGGCAAGGACGTGGACGGCGTGACGATGCGGTCGTTCGCCGCGATGGCGTTCGGCGACCCGGGCTTCCGGTCCGCGACCCCCGGCGGGATCATGCGGTTGCTCGAGGCGTACGACGTACCGCTCGAAGGGGCGCATGCGGTGGTGATCGGTCGCAGCCCGATCCTCGGGAAGCCGGCCGGGATGTTGCTGCTGGCATCGAACGCCACGGTGACCTACGCGCACTCCCGGACCCGCGACCTGCCGGAACTGGTGCGGACCGCCGATGTGCTGATCGCCGCGGTCGGGAAGCCGAACTTCGTCCGTGGTGACTGGCTGAAGCCGGGCGCCGTCGTGGTCGACGCCGGCTACAACGAGGGCAATGTCGGCGACGTGCATTTCGAGGAAGCGGCGCAGGTGGCCCGGCTGATCACACCGGTTCCAGGCGGTGTCGGACCGATGACGATCGCGCTGCTGCTGGAGCAGACGGTCGACGCCGCTGAGACGGCTGTCCGCCCTTTGACTACATTGGCCTAAGGTTTGGGGGAGACGACCAAGGAGGCGAGACGTGGCGGTACGGGCGATCCGGGGTGCCACCCAACTGGACGTGGACGAGCGTGAGCATCTGCTCGAGCGGTCCGCGGAGCTGGTGAAGGCGGTCCTGGAGGCGAACGATCTGGAGAACGAGGATCTGATCAGCATCCTGTTCACCGTCACGTCGGACCTGCGGTCGGAGTTTCCCGCCGTCGCGGGACGGCAGATCGGGCTGACCGACGTACCGCTGATGTGCATGCAGGAGATCCCGGTCCCGCACGCGCTACCGCGGGTGGTCCGGCTGATGCTGCACACCGAGACCCCGCGGTCGCGAGACAAGATCCAGCACGTCTACCTCCACGGCGCGGTCGCTCTCCGTCCCGATCTGACCGGCGCCCAGTGAGTGAGCTCCGCGGCCCGGTTCGCGTCGTCGGCACCGGGCTGATCGGTACGTCGATCGGTCTCGCGCTGGCGCGGCTCGGGGTGGTCGTGGAGCTCGTCGACGGGAACGCGGACAACGCGCTGATGGCCGAGCGGATCGGGGCCGGCTCGCGACGGGTCGACATCGAGCCGCAGCTGGTCGTGGTCGCCGTGCCGCCGGATCACGTCGGTGCGGTGATCGCCGAGCAGCTCGTGCAGACCGAACGGTCGGGCGCGGTCGTCACCGATGCGGCCAGCGTGAAGTCCAAGCCGCTCGCCGACGCTCGCCGCCTGACCGGCGACCTCAGCCGGTACGTCGGCAGCCACCCGATGGCCGGCTCCGAACGGAACGGTCCGCTGGCCGGACGTGCTGACCTGTTCGACGGTGCGACCTGGGCGATCACGCCGCACGACACCAGCGACCCCGAAGCGGTCGACCTGGTCCGGCGACTGGCCGAAGCAGCCGGCGCCCGGACCGTCGAGATGTCCGTCGAGGACCACGACCTCGGTGTCGCCCGGGTGTCGCATCTGCCGCACCTGATGTCCGCACTCGCCGCCGGCACCCTCGCGAACGCGCCGTCGTCGCACCTGGAGCTGTCCGGCCAGGGCGTCCGCGACGTCACCCGGATCGCGGCCGGCGACCCGGCGCTGTGGACCCAGATCGTGTCCGCGAACTCGACCGCGCTCAGCGGCCTGCTGGAACAGATCCGCGGCGAGCTCGACCGGCTTCTCGTTGCTCTCGGCAAGGAAGAGGCGGGCGACGAACTGACCGCCATCCTCGGCCAGGGCGTGTCCGGCGCGGTCCGCGTCCCGGGCAAGCACGGTACGCCGCACATCGACCTGGTGACCGTCCTGGTCACGATCCCCGACCGCCCCGGCCAGCTGGCCCGGCTGTTCGCGGACGCGGCCGAGTCCGGCGCCAACGTCGAGGACCTGCGGATCGACCACAGCCCGGGCCGTCCCGTCGGTGAGGTCGAACTGGCGGTCAAGCCCGCCTCCGTGGACCAGCTCGTCGACGTCCTCACCGAGCGTGGCTGGGTGGTCCACCGCTAAGTTTGTCCCCTCGCGACGGTAATCTTCGGGGCATGATCATCGCTGTTGACGGGCCGAGCGGCTCCGGTAAATCGAGCACCGCCCGCGGAGTAGCCACCCGTCTCGGACTCCGGTTCCTGGACACCGGAGCGACGTACCGTGCGGTGACGTGGTCTGCCGTCGAGCGCGGGCTGGATCTGGACGACACGGCAGCGGTCGCGCGGCGCGCCCGGGAGCTGCGGCTGGAGATCAGCACCGACCCGGGTCACCAGTTCGTGATCGCCGACGGAATTGACGTCACGGCCGCGATCCGGGAGCCCCGGATCAGCGAGGTGGTCTCGAAGATCGCCACCAACCTGGACGTCCGCAAGGAGCTGATCCAGCGGCAGCGGGCGATCATCGACGACGCGCAGCCGAGCGGCGGGATCGTCGTCGAGGGCCGCGACATCGCCACGGTGGTCGCGACCGACGCCGAGCTGAAGGTGCTGCTGACCGCCGACCAGGAGGCCCGGATGGCCCGCCGCGGCGCCGAGCTGGCGGCCGGCTCCGTGACCGCGGAGGAGCTCCGCGACCAGATCGTCCGGCGCGACGCCGACGATTCGACGGTGTCCGAGTTCCAGGTCGCCTCCGACGGCGCGGTCACCATCGACTCGACGTACATGACCCTGGAAGAGGTCGTCGACGTGATCAGCCGACTGGCTAAGGAGGCCGAGACAGTTCCGCGGGGCCGGGAGTCATGACGGCCGAGATCGGCCGAGACAAGGATCTGCACAAGGATCTTCCCCGGACGGACGATCTGTCCCCGCAGCCGTACCGGCTGGCGCTGTCGCTGCGGAAGCTGGCCAAGGTGTACTTCCTGCGCAAGTACGACCTGACCGTCCACCACGAGGAGCGGTTCCCGCTCACCGGCCCGCTGCTGATGGCGCCGAACCACCTGAGTCTGCTGGACGCCCCGCTGCTCGGCGCGGTCGCGCCGCGGATGCTGCACCAGCTCGGCAAGATCGAGGTGTTCGGGGGATTCCAGGGCACGTTCCTGCGCCGGGTCGGTCAGATCCCGGTCGACCGGTCGTCGTACGACATGCTCGCGGTCCGGCGCTCGCTGCAGGTGCTCCGCGACGGGCGGGTGCTGAACATCTACCCGGAAGGCACCCGCGGACCGGGGGACTTCAGCCGGATCAAGGTTGGGATCGCGTACCTGGCGATGGTCACGGGCGCCCCGATCCTGCCGGTGGCGCTGATGGGAACACGGTTGCCGGGCGCCGGTGTGGAGGGCCATCCACCGTCCGGGAGCCGGATCGACGTGGTGTACGGCGAGGCTTTCGCCGTCGACCGCGTACCCTTTCCCAGGAGACATTCCGACGTACAAGCGGTCGCCGACCACATTGGCGACGTTCTGCGCGCCCATGTGAGGGCGGCCGTGGAATCTACCGGCCACCCGCTTCCGGGCTGGCGAGACCAGAGGGACCCTGATGACTGACCTGCCCATCGAACTACCGACGCACGACCGCGAGGACTCCGGGCCGTTGCCCGTGCTCGCGATCGTCGGCCGGCCGAACGTGGGGAAGTCCACGCTGGTCAACCGGATCATCGGCCGCCGTGAGGCGGTCGTCGAGGACACCCCGGGCGTCACCCGGGACCGCGTCTCCTACGACGCGAACTGGGCCGGCCGTGAGTTCACCGTCGTCGACACCGGCGGCTGGGACCCGGACGCGGTCGGGATGGCCGCGCTGGTCGCCGCCCAGGCCGAGGTCGCGATCAACGCCGCCGACGCGGTGCTGTTCGTGGTCGACGCCGTGGTCGGTATCACCGACGCCGACGAGGCCGTCGTCCGGGTACTGCGGAAGTCGGGCAAGCCGGTGGTGCTCGCGGCGAACAAGGTTGACGACCAGCGCATCGAGTCCGAAGCGATGAACCTGTGGAGTCTCGGGATCGGCGAACCGTTCCCGGTCTCCGCGATGCACGGCCGCGGCACCGGCGACATGCTGGACGCCGTCCTCGAGGCGTTGCCGGAGGCCCCGGCCGAGCGCGACGGCGAGATCGGCGGACCGCGCCGGGTCGCGATCGTCGGCAAGCCGAACGTCGGGAAGTCCTCGCTTTTGAACAAGGTGGCCAAGGAGGACCGGGTCGTCGTCAGCGACGTCGCCGGCACCACGGTCGACCCGGTCGACGAGCTGATCACGCTCGGCGGCCAGGAGTGGCGCTTCATCGACACCGCCGGCATCCGCCGCAAGGTGAAGAACTCCCAGGGCCACGAGTACTACGCCTCGCTCCGGACCAACGCCGCGATCGAGCGCGCCGAGGTCGTGGTCGTCGTCATCGACTCCTCGCAGTCGATCACCGAGCAGGACCTGCGGATCATGAACGCGGTCGAGGAAGCCGGCAAAGCGCTGGTGATCGCGTACAACAAGTGGGACCTGATGGACGACGAGCGGCGCTACTACCTGGAGCGGGAGATCGACCGCGACCTGGTGCAGTTCCGCTGGGCACCGCGGGTGAACATCAGCGCGCTCACCGGCTGGCACATGGAGAAGCTGGTGCCGGGCATCGAGGCGGCGCTTGAGGGCTGGCAGACCCGCGTCCCGACCGGACAGCTGAACGCGTTCCTCGGCCGCCTCGTCGCCGCGCACCCGCACCCGGTGCGCTCCGGCAAGCAGCCGAAGATCCTGTTCGGCACCCAGGCCACCACGATGCCGCCGACCTTCGCGATCTTCACCTCCGGCCAGATCGAGCCGTCGTACCAGCGCTTCATCGAACGCCGCCTCCGTGAGGACTTCGGCTTCGTCGGCAGCCCCGTCCACGTCCAGATCCGAGCCCGCCAAAAGAACAAGAAACGCTGACGGGGTCGTGGTCGGACAGGCTCTCCGAATGGGGTAAAGTAATCCTCGGTTCGCTTACAGAGCGGACTGGCGGGCTGTGGCCTAGCTTGGTTAAGGCGCGTGTCTGGGGGACACGAGAGCGGGAGTTCAAATCTCCCCAGCCCGACGTTTGAGGGGCACCGAGTTTGTCGGTGCCCCTCTCTACATTTGTGCCATGGCGACCTGGGACGACAGACGAAGCTGGAACGACGACGACCTCCGCCTGGCGGTGGCGGAGAGCCATTCCTGGCGCGGCGTCGCTCGCGCGCTCGGATTGAAAGGAACGTCGGCGGGGACCGTGCGCTCGTTGAAGAAGCATGTCGAGCGACTTGGGCTGGATACGGTGCACTTCACCGGCCAGCGGCAATGGTCAGACCGGAAGTTGCGGGAAGTCGTACGTGACGCAAACTCCTGGGCGGACGTGATTACGGGACTAGGGGTCAGCGACGGCAAGGAGTCCCGCGTCCGGATCAAGGGACATGCGGTACGGCTCGGGCTGGACTGTGCGCATTTGCAGGCACCGCAGGCCGATGCGACGCCGGCTGGCGTCTTCGACGAGCCCGTCCGGCCGGAGATGCTGCGCTATTCGGCTGCCGCCCTCGCGATGGCCTGGTTCACCTTACGCGGGTGTGCGGTTGCGTTGCCGATCGAGCCCCAGGAGTACGACCTACTGGTGACGACGTCGACCGGCATTCAACGTGTCCAGGTGAAGTCCTGCGCATCCCGCAACGGACGAGGCTACTGGGACGTGGGCATCGGACGGAGGCCGTATGTGCTCGACAAGTCCGCGAGCAAGATGCCCTACGACCCCGACTCGATCGACCTGTTCTTCGTCGTTCTCGGCGACGGCAGCATCTACGTCATTCCCAGCCCGGTCCTCGCCGGTCGGGTGAGCATTTCGGCGGAGAGCTACACGCCGTACCGCGTGGGTGATGCGTCGAGTTTGTTGGGTGGGGCACCAGCTGCTGCTGATGCCCCGTGGCGTGCGTCAGCGTACGCCCGCGAGTTCGTCGGTTCGCGGTTCCTTGTCGATCCGAAGGGTTTCGCCTTCGATGTCTACTCGGGGAGTCAGGCGGTCTAGCCACTTCGGGAACCACCAGGCGCGGTCTCCGAGGAGGCTGAGGATGGCGGGGACGAGGGTCATCCGGACGACGAAGGCGTCGATCAGGACGCCGATGGTGAGGCCGAAGCCGATCGCCTTGATGATCGGGTCCTCGACCAGGATGAAGCCGGCGAAGACGGACGCCATGATCAGGGCCGCGGCGGTGACCACGCGGGCGCCGTGGCCGAGACCCTGGATAGTGGCGTCGTTCGCGTGCTTGCCGTGCACGAACTCCTCCCGGACCCGCGACACGATGAACACCTCGTAGTCCATCGCGAGCCCGAACAGGATGCCCATCATGATGATCGGCAGGAAGCTCACCAGCGGACCGGGGGAGTCCAGCCCGACCCAGCTCGCCAGATGCCCTTCCTGGAACACCGCGACCGTGATCCCGAACGTTGCGCCGATCGTCAGCACGAACCCGAGCGTCGCCTTCAACGGCACCAGCACGGACCGGAACGCCAGCAGCAACAGCAGGAACGACAACCCGATCACCACGAACAGGTACGTCGGCAACGCGTCGGACAGCTTGTTCGACACGTCGACCCCGACCGCGGTGTTCCCGGTCACCGAGATGCTCGCGTCACCCGTGGCGAGCGGCTGTACCGCGGAGCGCAGGTTCTTCACCAGGTCAGCCGTTTGCTCGCTGGCCGGCCCGCTCTTCGGGATCACCTGCAGCAACCGCGTCGTACCGTCCTGGCTTGCCGCTGCCGGTTGCGCGGCGACCACATCGGGCAGCCCTTGCGCCTTGCCCAGCACCTGCTGCACGATGCCGTTCGACGTCGCCGCGTCGTTGCTCTTCACAACAACCACGAGGGGGCCATTCGCCCCGGGACCGAACGCGGCCGCGGTCAGGTCGTACGCGACCCGCTGGTTGCTCCCGGCCGCCGCCGAGGCTCCGTCCGGAAGCGCGAGCTGCATGTCCTTCGCCGGGATCGCCAGCAACCCGAGGCCGACGATGCCGACAGCAACGATCGGCACCCGGAGCCGGGTGACCAACTGACCCCACCGGAACCCGAAGCCGCGCGCGTGATGGTGCGTCGTCGGCGCCTTCCGGATCTTCCGCGGCAGCACCCGGTTCCCGACGAAGCCGAGCAGCGCCGGCAGCAACGTCAGCGCTACGAGTACGGCGGTGAGTACGGTGGCCGCGGCGGCCAGCCCCATCGCGGTCAGGAACGGCACGCCGACCACCGACAGCCCAGCCAGTGCGATCACCACGGTCGCGCCGGCGAACAACACTGCGGAGCCGGCTGTCGCGGTAGCTCGCGCCACCGATTCCTCCGGATCCATCCCCTCGGCGAGTTGCGAGCGATGCCGCGAGCTGATGAACAACGAGTAGTCGATCCCCACCGCGAGGCCGAGCATCAACGCCAGGATCGGCGCCGTCGACGACACGTCGGTGAACGCGGTCACGATGAACAATCCGGCCATCCCGGCCAGGACACCGAGCAACGCGGTCACCAGCGTCATCCCGGCCGCTACCAGCGATCCGAACGTGACGACGAGTACGACGGCCGCGACCGCGACACCGATCACCTCGGTCGCCCCGATCTCCGGGATCCCGGCCTTGATCTGGCCACCCGGAACGACCTTGAGGTCACCCGAGCTGAGGCCGCTCAGACCGTCGTACCCGTCGCTGCTCTCGGCGGAGAGCTCGTCGGCCGGCTTGTCGAACTGGACGCTGATCAGCCCCGTCGTACCGTCCGGGCTGATCGCCTTGCTGGTGAACGGGTCGACGGCCGCGATCACCTCGGGCACCTTCGTGACCTTGGCGACCGTCGCGCCGACCGCGGCCTTCACCGTCGGGTCGGCGAGCGTCTTGCCGTCCGGAGCCTTCACCACGACCGTGGCGGACGCGCCGCTGGCGGCCGGCAGCTCCTGCTTGAGCGCGTCGAGCGCGCGCTGCGACTCGGTGCCCGGGATCGAGAACGTGTTCGCGGTCTTGCCGCCCAGCGTGAGCGCGCCGACGCCGAGCAGGACGAGGAACAGCGCCCACACCGCCGCGACGAGCCGACGGCGCTGGTAGGAGAACCGGCCGAGCCGGTACAGGAAGTTGGCCATCGGGGTCCGTTTCGGGTGTCAGGTACGGCGTGATTCGCTGTCAGGTACCGCGTACAGGCAGGGGTGCAGCGCCCGTCGGCGCGGCGGGGTTCGGGGCAGGCTCAGGCGCGGCGGAGCAGTCTCCGCAGGGCGATGTCGCAGAGTCTTCGGAGCTCGTCGTCGGTGCGTTCACCGGAGTGCCGGCACTCGCCGAGCAGACCGTTGATCGCGAACTTCGCCAGGTCGTGCTCGAGCGGGTCGTCGGATCCGGCCATGTACTCCGTCAGTCGCATCCCGTCGGCCACCAGCGGCGCGACCTCGGTCATCTGTTCGATCACCGGGATGATGTCCTGCAGCACGTCCACCACGCCGCGGTGCACGACGGCGAGGTCGATGAAGCTCTTGATCGCGAGCTCCTGGGCGGTGGGCCGGGGCAGCTCGGCCGCGGCCGCGACGAGTTGCGCCAGGTCGGCGGCGGCGGGTTCGAGGACGGCGGCGAGCACGGCCGGCTTGCCGCTGAAGTGGTAGAGCACCGTCGCCTTGGAGCAGCCGGCCGCGGTCGCGATGTCCTGCAGCGACGTCGCGTTGTAGCCGCCGGCCTGGAACAGGTCCATCGCCTGCCGGACGATCTCGTTCCTGGTCCGCTCCCGGGCGGGGGTGGTGACTGCCATGACAGCATCGTGACTGACCGATCGGCCAGTTTTCAACCGATCGGTCAGGATTGTGGTCCGGTTCACGCCGTGGCCCGCGCTTGGCTTGCGGTGTAATGATGTAATTCAGGAGGCGCGAGATGGCTGATGAGATCGCTGGGGACGACGTTCTGGATGCCTACTCCCGAGTGGTCTCGGGCGTGGCCGAACACTTGATCCCGCGGGTCGCGAGCCTGCGGATCCACAGCCGGCGCGGCGACTCGTCCGGCTCGGGCGTGGTGCTGACCGGCGACGGGCATCTGCTGACGAACGCCCACGTCGTCGGTGACGGTTCCGGGGCGTCGGCCGAGTTCGCGGACGGTACGACGGCGCAGGCGCACGTGGTCGGCGTCGATCGGTTGTCGGATCTCGCCGTACTGCGGGCCGACCGCGAGGTCCCGGACCCGCCGGAGTACGGCGACGCGGACCATCTCAAGGTCGGGAACCTGGTCGTTGCGGTCGGCAACCCGCTCGGCCTGGCGGGCAGCGTGACCGCGGGCGTGGTGAGTGCGCTCGGCCGGTCGCTACCGGTACGGAGCGGGTCGGCGAACCGGATCATCGAGGACGTCATCCAGACCGACGCGGCGCTCAACCCGGGCAACTCCGGCGGTGCGCTTGCCGACGGCAACGGGCGCGTGATCGGCATCAACACCGCGGTCGCCGGGATCGGCCTCGGGCTCGCCGTACCGATCAACCCGACGACCCGCCGGATCATCTACTCGCTCCTGCACGACGGGCGAGTGCGCCGCGGGTACCTCGGCCTGGTCAGCACGCCCGCTCCGCTGCATCCGGCGCTGGTGCAACGCTTCGACCAACGCACGGCACTACGGGTCGTCGAGGTCATCCCGGCCAGCCCGGCAGCCGCCGCGGGCCTGCGCCAAGGCGATCTCGTTCTCGCCGTGAACGGCGTACCCCTGCGCGACGCGCAGTCCCTGCAACGCCAACTCTTCGAGGACGCCATCGCCCGTCGCACCGAGATCACGGCGATCCGCAACAACGCACTGGTCGACGTGATCGCCTACCCGGCCGAACTCACCGATCGCTGAGGTCGGATCGCAGGAGCACGCAGGTCCCAGGTTTCAGTGGAGCGTTGGGGAAGGTGAAGTCGCGGGTCACCTCGGTGAACCTGAACCTCTGGTGGAGGTCGAGGATCGCGGCGTTCGCGAGGTTGACGAACGTGTAGATCTCGTCGGCGCGCTCGGCGGTCCAACGCATCCGGTCCTGCGTCAGCAGATCGCCGATCCCGTGCCGCCGCCACGCGGGCGCGACGATCAGGCCGATCAGGTAGAAGCCGGACGGAGCGGTCGTCGGCGGATCCGCGGGGGAGCGGTCGTGACGGATCACTCCGCCATAGGCGACGATCTCGTCGTCGACGACGGCGACCGCCACGTACTTCAGCGGATCCCGCAGATCCGCCAGCAAGCGGTCACGCCGATCGGTCGCGGACCCGCCGGTCCGCGAGACGATCAGCTCGGCGCAGGCGTCGAGATCGGCAATCTCTGCCGGCCGTACGACGACCGCGGCGCCGATAGTCTGCCGCGAACTCCCTGGCCGATACTCCGCGAACCCAGTCACCCCGGCAGCCTAGGACGAGACGGGTCGTCAGAGGACGGCGATCGGGTTGATCGGTGATCCGGTCCCGGTTGGTAGCCGGAGTGGCGCGATGACGCAGAGGAACGACCAGCGCCCGGCTTCCTCGCACACCGGCACCAGCTCATCGAACTCGAGGTAGTCCATCAGCATGATCCCGAGCGCGTCGATGGCAAGCACATGGATCGGGAAGTCAACGCCCTCCGCCAGGCTCGGCGCGGTGTCGTTGTTGCCGTCGCTTCCCAGCACAGAGATCTCTCGCTCGGCCAGCAAGGGCATGACATCCGGGTGCAGCCCGGCGCGGGCCGCCGCGACATCCCAGGGCCCGAGCTCGCGGCGCCGCAGCCGATGGCCGACCCGGACCAGCAGGATGTCGCCACGGCCGACCCGGACACCCTCACGCTGCTCGGCGGCGAGCAGGTCGTCGACGGTCACCTGGTCGCCCGGCTCCAGCCAATCCACCCCGCGAGACTTCGGTACGTCGAGCAGCACGCCGCGACCGACGACTCCGTCGGCAGCCGTGGCGATGGACAGTTCGGATGCCCCGGCCTCGGTGAGGGTGTCCGCGGGCACTCCGTCGTACATCTCGCCGTCGAAGACCACGTGACACAGGGCGTCGATGTGGCTGTCGGCGTTCCCGTGGATGTTCATCTCGATCCGATCGAGGGCGAACGCGAGGCCGTGCTCGGTCTGTGTCGCCGACAACCCCTTCATGCGATGCCGCGCGGGGTCGGGGTTGTCCGGCGTCACCCGGCCCTCTATCGGTGCGGCCAGCGACACCGCACGGCCGAGCCGGACCTCGCGGGCGGCGGCGAGCCTCTCGGTGGGGGTGAGGTAGTTCAACGCTCCGCGCCGGTCGTCAGGTCCCCACGGCCGGTCGTCCCGCAGCCGCCGGTACAGCGCGCGGAATCCGTCCTGGGTCATCTGCCCGCGGGCAGGTTCGGTGTGCTGTGTGCCGGTCATGTCATCAACCTCCAAGTCGGGTACGCCTGCGGGTCGCCCGTCGCCAAATGGCTCGCTGTGCGGGAAGTCCGGCGATCGCCACAGCCGTCAGAACCGTGACGTTGAGGAGGAGCTGGAGGGTCGCGCCCCAAGCCTCACTACCGCTGCCGAACGCGAGCGACACCCCGATGTCGGCCGCCGCGGGGATGGTCGTGACCGAGATGAACACCCCGATCAGCGTGCTCGATCTGGCCTCGGTGACTGAGACAACGCCCACCACCCCGGCCAGCAAGGCGACGATCAGGGAGAACCAGTTGGGGGTGTTGATCAGACCGGACACCGGCCGGATTCCGAGCGCGTAGGCCTTCGGCTGTAGGTTCGCCCAGCGGATCACCGCGGACAACGCGAGCGCGGCGATCACCGCGAGGGCGAACCCGACGGCCAGGGCGGCCGCGGCGTGCCGGACCCGGGTGGCGTCGTGGCGGGTCACGCCGAAGGCGAGGCTGAGGATGGCGCCGTACTCCGGCCCGACGACCATGGCTCCGACAATCAGGATCTGCGAGTTCGTCAGGATCCCGACGGCACCGATCAGGCTCGCGATGACTAGCAACCCGAACCAGCTCGGCGGGTAGATCCCCCCGAGCTGGATCCGGGCCTCGACCTCGGCCCACACCGGCGCGAACTGCTGGAACCGCAGTCGACCTGCCGGGACATCGTCGGTGAGCGCTGAGACCGAGGCGCCGATGTTCTCGAGCGTGATCGTCCCATGCTGCTCCACGCCGAGCTCGCGCAGCCGCTCGATGACGTGGTCGGCTGCGGCCTGCTGGACGTCGAACTGGACCGCGTCCCCGTCGGGCTTGCTCACCGCGGATCGGAACACGGCCAGGTTCATCACCGTCGGCTCCGCGCGCAGCACGGGCACCACCGCATCGGTGATTTCGGGTGGACTGACGACCCGCAGATGAATCATTGCGGCCAGCATCAGGCCGCGGCTGCACCGCTCCATCACCCCAAGTGGATGAAGGACCCATCGCCATCCACGGCGAACCTGGTCACTCTGCGTCTTCCACCACGCCTACATGCGGCGACAGGTAGGAGTCCGCTTCAGGGGTCACGCTGCCGCGTTTCATCACCCAGGTGATCCAGCGGTTCTGATCCTCGTCGTCGTACACGTGCAGCAGCCCGTACGACCACGGCGCGATCCCGGCGATCCGCTGGAACACCTCGATCACGTCACGCTGGCGGTGATTGCGGAGTCCTGCCAGCCACAGGTGGGCCGAGCCGTTGGCGATGCGGAGATCCGCGACCTGCAGGTCGTTGCGCAGGTCGGCGATCTCCTTCTGCACCGCGTCGTACGTCGCGTGGGTCAGGTCGTCGGCTGCTCCGTCGTACCCGTCCTCGGAATCACGCAGCGTGGCCCACCCGTGGTACTCGAACATCTACCAGCCGCGCTTGCGCCATTCGGCGATGTTGGGGCGGTCGATGCCCAGCGTGGTGTCGGAGCCGTGGCCGGGGTAGACCCAGGTCTCGTCGGGGAGCTGGTTGAAGAGCTTGGTCTCGACGTCGTTGACGAGGGACGTGAAGCGCTCGGCGTCACCCTGCGTGTTGCCGACGCCGCCCGGGAAGAGCGAGTCGCCGGTGAACAGGTGCGGGGCGCCGTCCGGGTCGTCGTACAGGAGCGCGATCGAGCCGGGGGTGTGGCCGACGAGGTGGATGACGCGCAGGCTGCACTGGCCGACCGCAATGTGGTCGCCGTCGTCGACGAGCTGGTCGGTCGGGACCGGGATGCCCTCGGCGTCGTACCGGCCGGCGACTGTGGTGGCGCCGGTGCGGGCGACGACCTCGGCCAGCGCCTCCCAGTGGTCCTGGTGGCGGTGCGTGGTGACGACCCGCGCGAGGCCGCCGTCGCCGATCAGCCGGAGCAGCGTGTCTGCCTCGTTCGCGGCGTCGATCAGGACCTGCTCGTCGGTCTGCCGGCAGCGCAGCAGGTAGGCGTTGTTGTCCATCGGCCCGACCGCGACCTTGGTGATCATCAACCGGGCCAGCTCGTGTGTCTGTGCCGGTCCGCCGACCTTGACGTTCCCGTGGTACTCGGGCATCTGCCTTCTCCCTGGATCTCGGTGACTCCGTCGATCCTTGCACTTGCGGCGCCGCGCGTCATGTCGGGTACCGGACAGCCCGTAGCCTGCGCCGACCCGCTTCGTTGATCGAATATACTTTCGAAGGCGATCCCCGGAGCAGGCACCGATTCCGGCGGCGGAAGTTTTTGTCGGTGGGCCTCGTTAGCATGACGGGGCCAGTGAGAGAACCACCCGGATACCCCCTCGAGAACGGCTGAGAGTGAGCTTGTGTCTGACCGTCTGATCGTGCGCGGAGCGCGTGAGCACAACCTGAAGGACGTCTCGGTCGACCTGCCGCGGGACGCCATGATCGTCTTCACCGGCCTGTCCGGGTCCGGGAAGTCCAGCCTGGCCTTCGACACGATCTTCGCCGAAGGCCAACGGCGGTACGTCGAGTCGCTCTCGGCGTACGCCCGGCAGTTCCTCGGGCAGATGGACAAGCCCGACGTCGACTTCATCGAGGGGCTGTCGCCGGCCGTCTCGATCGACCAGAAGTCCACCTCACGCAACCCACGTTCGACCGTCGGCACGATCACCGAGGTCTACGACTACCTCCGGCTGTTGTTCGCCCGCGCCGGGCGTCCACACTGCCCGGAGTGCGGCGAGCCGATCGCGCGGCAGACCCCGCAGCAGATCGTCGACCGGGTCCTCGAGCTCGAGGAGGGCACGCGGTTCCAGGTGCTCGCCCCGGTCGTCCGCGGCCGCAAGGGGGAGTACGTCGACCTGTTCCGCCAGCTGACCGGTCAGGGGTTCTCCCGGGCCCGCGTCGACGGCGAGACGATCCAGCTCACCGAGCCGCCGAAGCTCGACAAGCAGAAGAAGCACAGCATCGACGTCGTCGTCGACCGGCTCGCGGTGAAGGGCTCCGCGAAGCAGCGGCTGACCGACTCGGTGGAGACCGCGCTCGGCCTGGCCAGCGGTCTGGTCGTGCTGGACTTCGTCGACCTCCCGGAGGACGACGCGCACCGTGAGCGCCGCTTCTCCGAGAAGCTCGCCTGTCCGAACGATCACCCGCTCGCCATCGACGAGCTGGAGCCGCGGTCGTTCTCCTTCAACTCGCCGTACGGCGCCTGCCCGGTGTGCACCGGTCTGGGCACGCGGATGGAGGTCGACCCGGAGCTCCTGGTCCCGGACCCGTCGAAGTCGCTCGACGAGGGCGCGATCCAGCCGTGGTCCGGGCAGAACGTCTCGCAGTACTTCGAGCGGCTGCTCGAGGCGCTCGCGAAGGACCTGAAGTTCCGGACCAGCACGCCGTTCGGTGAGCTGCCGGCGAAGGCGAAGAAGGCGCTGCTCACCGGCCACGACAAGCAGGTCCACGTCTCGTACCAGAACCGCTACGGCCGCGAGCGCTCGTACTACACGACCTTCGAGGGCGTGATCCCGTACGTCGAGCGCCGGCACGCGGAGGCGTCGAGCGACACCGGGCGGGAGCGCTTCGAGGAGTACATGCGCGAGGTCCCGTGCCTGGCCTGCAACGGCGCGCGGCTGAAGCCGATCTCGCTCGCGGTCACCCTCGGTGGGAAGAACATCGCCGAGATCAGCGCGATGTCGATCGACGAGGTGCACGACTTCCTGGTGCAGATGGAGCTGTCACCGCGGGAGAAGCAGATCGCGGAGCGGGTGGTCAAGGAGATCGGCGAGCGGCTGCGGTTCCTGCTCGACGTCGGTCTGGACTACCTGGCGCTGAGCCGGCCGGCGGGTTCGCTGTCCGGTGGCGAGGCGCAGCGGATCCGGCTCGCGACGCAGATCGGTTCGGGCCTGGTCGGCGTGCTGTACGTGCTCGACGAGCCGTCGATCGGTCTGCACCAGCGGGACAACCGGCGGCTGATCGAGACGCTGGTCCGGCTCAAGGAGCTCGGCAACACGCTGATCGTCGTCGAGCACGACGAGGACACCATCGACCACGCCGACTGGGTCGTCGACATCGGCCCCGGTGCCGGTGAGCACGGCGGTCAGGTCGTCGTGTCCGGCACGGTCGAGGACCTGCGCAACCACCCGGACTCGATCACCGGAGCCTACGTCTCCGGCCGCCGCGAGATCCCGATCCCGGCGGTACGGCGTCCGCTCACCGAGGGCCGCGAGCTCACGGTGTACGGCGCCCGGCAGAACAACCTGAAGGACATCGACGTGACCATCCCGCTCGGGGTGTTCGTCGCGGTCACCGGGGTGTCCGGCTCGGGCAAGTCGACGCTGGTCAACGACATCCTCTACACGTCGCTCGCGCGGCAGATCTACGGCGCCCGGGCGGTCCCGGGACGGCACACGAAGATCTCCGGCATGGACCTGGTCGACAAGGTGATCCACGTCGACCAGTCGCCGATCGGCCGGACGCCGCGGTCCAACCCGGCGACGTACACCGGGGTCTGGGACCACATCCGGAAGTTGTTCGCGGAGACGCCCGAGGCGAAGGTCCGCGGGTACCAGCAGGGTCGCTTCTCGTTCAACGTGAAGGGCGGCCGCTGCGAGGCCTGCTCGGGCGACGGCACGCTGAAGATCGAGATGAACTTCCTGCCGGACGTCTACGTCCCGTGCGAGGTGTGCCACGGCGCGCGGTACAACCGCGAGACGCTCGAGGTGCACTACAAGAGCAAGACGGTCGCGGACGTGCTGGACATGCCGATCGAGGAGGCGTCGGAATTCTTCGCGGCGATCCCGGCGATCTCGCGACACCTGAAGACGCTGGTCGAGGTCGGCCTCGGGTACGTCCGGCTCGGGCAGCCCGCGCCGACGCTGTCCGGTGGTGAGGCGCAGCGGGTCAAGCTGGCATCCGAGCTGCAGCGCCGCTCGACCGGCCGCACGGTGTACGTGCTGGACGAGCCGACCACTGGTCTGCACTTCGAGGACATCCGGAAGCTGCTCGGTGTTCTGAGCGGCCTGGTCGACAAGGGCAACTCGGTGCTGGTCATCGAGCACAACCTCGATGTCATCAAGACCGCCGACTGGCTGATCGACCTCGGTCCGGACGGCGGTCGCCGCGGCGGCACGCTGGTCGCGGAAGGTACGCCGGAGGAGGTCGCGGCGAACCCGTCGTCGTACACCGGTCAGTTCCTGGCCGAGATCCTTGAGGGCCGGGCAGCGAAGCCGAGCGCGAAACAGGCGGCAGTCGCGGCGAAGGCCCTGCCGGCCAAGAAGGCGCCTGCCAAGAAGGCTGCGGCGAAGAAGGTTGCGGCCAAGGACACGGTGGCGAAGAAGACCGCCGCCAAGAAGGTCGCGGTGGCGAAGAAGGCCCCGGCGCGCAAGACCGTGGTCAAGAAGACCGCGGCGACGGCCCGGAAGCGCACCGCCGGTTAGTCGTGAAGTGTGATCCCGCAGCGTCGGGATCACACTTCAGATCGTTGCCTGATCGGGCAATTGTTGTTGCTCACAGCAATGTCTCGGCAGGGTTCGCGTGGCGTAGTTCACTGTCGCGTCACGCGGACCTTTCGATCCTGATCGAAAGGGTCCGTGGGCCGGTCTGACATTCAGGTCTTGACCTGTTTCTCCGACTATCGTGGCGCTGCGGCGCAACCACACTGTCGAAGGAGAAATCGTGACCGGACGCTGGGACATGGGTCAGGACACCCTGAGCCAACTGGCCAAGAAGACCTCGACCGGAACCCAGGACCTCGGCGGCCTGGTGAAACAACTCGTTGCCGCCGCGCAGCCGCTCGAAGGCAAGATGAACGGTGCCGGTAAGGCGATGTTCGACTCCTTCAAGGGCAACGTCGACGGGATCGCCGCCGACCTGAACGCCGGCCTCGCCGCGATCAACCAGGGACAGTCCGGGATGGACACGGCGTTCCGCACCGGTGACAGCGACATGGCGGACACCGCGAAGAAGAACCAGGGCGCGGCTGACTTCAACTCCGCCAAATTCGGCAAGCGCTGAGAGAGGAACCCGCAATGGCGAACCGCAACAGCTACGACACCGCGGCCTCGGGCGAGGTCCAGACGACGATCCACAACCTCTCCGGCCAGATCACCGCGCTGATCGCGGCGCACAAGCAGAACGTGACCGCCGCGCTGTCGGACGCGTCGGCCAGCGGCGTGACCGAGAACTACCGCGGCGTCGAGGACCGTTTCAACAAGGCGGCCGACCAGACCCTGGCGATCATCAAGTCGCTGAAGGACACCCTGTCGCAGAACGACGCCACCGCCGCCGCGACCTTGAAGAAGGCGGGCGCAGCGGTCGACAACATCGGCGGCTGACCGCCGAGTTCAGCGTCACCGTCCCGGACGTTCCCCTGACGGGGCGCGTCCGGGCTCGTTGTGGGCCGGATCCGGCTGATCGGAGGAAAGACAGTGGACTGGGACATCAACATCGCGGGCGTGAACGAAGTACTCCAGAAGACGGTGACGGCCGCGGAGCCGTTCGACGGCTACGCGAAGTCGTACGGAACGTCGCTCCAGGGGCTCGCGGAGGGCCTGAACTGGCAGATGTTCTCCGTGGTTGCCGCGTCGCTGGGGGAGTACGCCCAGCACTGGGGTCCGAACCTGGAGTCTGCGGCGAAGCAGGTCGGCGCCTCGCTGACCGGCGCGCAGAACGCGGTCAAGGCCTACATGGGCGGCCAGGAAGAGATGGCGCTGCGAGCGCAGCAGGCGGCACAGAACGGCGTGATCCCGGACGTTCCGGGCGGCGGGGGCGCAGGAAGGAACAGGGCTGTATGACGGACCAGGACCCGGCACCGGTGGTGCCGGACGACGTAGCGCAGGCCGGGCGCGTGCGACTCGCGGAGTGGTTGACGGCTGAGTCGTCGGATCCCGACAACTCAGCGACGCCCGAGGACCTGGCCGAGTGGGCGGCGTACCAGGCCGAGGAGTACCTCGTGTTCGTCCCGCCGGGCTACTCGAACCTGATGTTCCTGGTCGCCGACCACGGCATCAGCTCGTTCCAGCCGAGCCTGCAGTCGCTCGACGCCGCGATGATCGCGGCCCGGCCGCAGTCCTGATCGACTCCTGATCGACGCGCCGTACGCCGTACCCCACGCACCTGTTGACCCCCGTGTGACTGAGGACTGAGCTGCCATGATCAAACCCGAAGGCATCCCGATCGCCGATCTGACCAGGATGATCCAGACGATCGATGCTCACGACCAGGCGCTGCGGGACCTCGGGCCGAAGTTCACGCAGCTCGGCCAGACCGTGAACAGGACGTTCAAGGGCCTGGACGGCAACTATCAGGCGCCCGAGAAGTACCGCCTGATCGGCTCGACGCAGATCATCGAGACCAAGCTGAGCGAGTTCGGGCCGACGCTGCCGCAGGTCGCGGGACACCTGCGCAACCTGGCCGGCGCGGTGCAGGAAAAGCTCACCCAGCTGACCAACATCCGCACCGAGGCGTACGACTGGCACCGCCGGAAGAACGGTAATCCGGAGTGGCAGAACGATCAGGACATGATCGACGACAACAACCGGATGGTCAAAGACGTCACCCGCATCATGCAGGAGGAGATGCCGACCATCTGCTTCAACGCGGCGAACGCGATTGCCCGGTTGTACGGCGGCAAACCCTGGGACGTGAAGACCGGCCAGCGGGAGGGCGACCCGCCGCCGCCGAAGCCGGACGAGGACAAGGAACCGGATCCGCCCGCGTGGGGTACCGAGGAGGAGCGGGACAAGCCGTGGTGGCAGGACTGCCTCGAGTTCCCCGTGAACGCGGTCGTCGGCGTGCTGACGGTGGTCGGCGAGACGGTGCAGAGCATCCTCACGCTGATCCCGGTGCTGCCGGCGCTGGGCTCGATCGGTCCGCTGCGGGACTTCATGCACGACAAGCTCGGCTGGGACATGCCGACCTGGCAGCAGGCGGGGGATTCCTGGAAGGGCCTCGGGATGATGGTCGCCCAAGTGGTGACCGCGCCGTACCAGTTGGCCTGGGCGGCGTTCGATTCGGTGACCGGCCTGAACACCCGGCCGGACGCCGTGAAGGAGTTCGGCGAGCAGGGCCTCAACATGGGCAAGGAGATGCTCAAGGGGTTCGTCGCCTGGGACGAGTGGAGCAAGAACCCGGGCAAGGCCTTCGGGATGGCGCTCACCAACATCGTCGCGACGGTCGCCAGCGGCGGTAGCGCCGGTGCGGTGAAGACCGCGGCGATGGCCGGCAAGTTCGGCGCGGCCAGCATGACGGTCGCCAAGGTCGCCGGGGTCGCCGAGAAACTGCAGATCGGCCGGGCCGCGATGCACGACGCGGCGCTCGGGGCGGTGTCGAAGATCCCGAAGGTCGGCAACGTCGTCAACGGGATGTCGAAGATCCCGATCGTTGGCGAGACCTTCAAGATGCAGAGCGTGCCGAAGGTCGGCGTCGACGTACCGTCGGTGGAGGGCGGGCATGTCGACGTACCGTCGCACGGCACGCCGGACACGCCCCACGTGACGCCGGCGAGCACGCACACGCCGACGGTGGACACCCCGTCGGTCCACACCCCGACCGTCGAGTCCCCGACGACACCGGTCTCGCACGCGGACCCGGGCACGACGTCGCCGGTATCGCACGCCGACCCTGGTACGTCGTCGCCTGCGTCGCACGCTGATCCGGGTACGACGTCGCCCGTATCGCACGCCGATCCGGGGACGGCGTCGCCGGGGTCGCACGCTGATCCTGGTACGACGTCACCTGCTTCGCACGCTGATCCGGGGACGGGTTCGCCGACTTCACACACGCCCGGTCAGCCGACGACGCATTCGCCGGGCACGACGCACACCCCGGAGTCCACCAACACACCTGGCGCGGGCACGCACACTCCCGAGAGCACCCGCACTCCCGGCGCGACCCATACTCCGGAGTCCACGCACACGCCTGCCGCGGGCACGCACACGCCGGAGTCCACGCATACGCCGAATTCGACGCACACACCCGAGCCGGGAACTCACACGCCCGAGTCCATGACGCATGCGCCTGAGGCAGGGACACATACGCCGGGCACGACGCATACGCCAGAGGCGGGCACACACACCCCGAACACCACGCACACGCCTGAGGCGGGCACGCCCACCCACACGCCCGCGGCGGGCACGCACACGCCGAGCACCACGCACACTCCTGAGCCTGGGACGCACACCCCGAGCACCACGCACACGCCTGAGCCAGGGACGCACACCCCGAACACCACCCACACGCCTGAGCCCGGGACGCGGACCCCGGGTACGACGCACACGCCTGAGCCGGGCACGCACACCCCGAGCACGACGCGGACGCCGGAGCCGGGAACACACACGCCCGAGTCGACGCACACGCCCGAGGCCGGTACGCAAACCCCGGGTACGCGCACGCCGGAGCCGGGGACGCACACCCCGAGCACGACGCGCACGCCGGAGCCGGGCACGCACACCCCGAACACCAGCCACACGCCTGAGCCCGGGACGCATACGCCGGAGTCGACCCACGCGCCGGAGTCGACGCACGCTCCCGACTCGACGCATGCGCCGGACGGGACGCCGGCGGGTGCGCGTACACCGGACGTGGTGGCGCCGCCCGCCGTGCATCCGGGGGTGGCTGGTCATGGCACGCCGGGCGGGCATCGCGACGTACCGCACGAGCCGAACCAGCCGCACCGTCCGGGGCAGGAGTCGCGTCCCGATGCGCCGCGGCGGGAGCACGACGACCCGAACGGCCCGAAGCACGACGACGCCAACGACCCGAAGTACGACGACCCGAAGGTGCGGCAGGAAGAGATCGACCGGCTGAAGCCGGATCACCTGCGCGATCAGACACCGCCCGAGCGTCCGTACCCGGCGCACTCGGACCCGAACCGCCCGCAGGACCCGAACGCCAACCCGAACGACACCCAGGTCGACGGGCAGAACTTCCTGCCGCGCGACCCGCACGATCCCCGCCGTCAGACCCTGCGTGCGTCGATCGGCGACCCGCCCGAGGGCAGCATCCAGAAGTGGGTCGGGCACGTGAACCCGGATCACGGCCGGGGTTCCGAGTTCCAGATGAACTGCGCGGACTGTTCGCGCAAGACGGCGTCGATCCTGAACGGCGACGTACCGGAGCTGGCCAACGGACGGAACTTCGCCCGCGGCGAGATGCCCGAGCCGACACTGGAATGGATGGGCCTGAAGGACTTCAAGCCCGGCCACAAGCTGTCGATCGAGCGCTCGAACCTGAACCCGAGCGAGTTCACCGAGGCCGCGTTCCGCACCGTGCACGACGCGCTGGCCGGCCGGCCGCCGGGCACGCACGCGAACGTGTTCGTCCGCTGGCACTCGGGCAACCCGAACATCCCGGGCGGCGGCCACGTGCTGAACGCGTTCGTCGACGACGGGGGCGTCGTACGGATCGTCGACAGCCAGCCGCCGGGCGGGCTGGTCCACCGGCCGGTCAACCCCGACGGGTCATTCGACAACCCGTACAAGCACGTCGACCCGAACGGTGGCACCCGCGAGGTCCACATCACCGACATGCAGTTCGCCGTCCGGGAACGCGGCGGCCACTGGGAAGGCGTCCCCGCCGACCCCAACACCCCACCCCGCTACGTCCCCCCGCCCAGGGACGCCCCCAACTCAACCCCAAACGCCCCGGGAGCGGGCACCCCAGGCTCCGGCACGCCTCGCACAAACGCCGCCGACCCACACACTCCGGGCCAGCACACCCCAGAGCCAGGTACGCCGGGCTCGGGCATCCCGGAGTCGCACACGCCGGGTTCGCACACGCCGGAGCCGGGTACGCCGGGCACGCCCGGCACGCACGCCGACTCGCACACTCCGGGTACGAACACCCCAGATAGCAGGCATGCGCCCGAATCGCGCACGCCAGAACCGGGTGCACCGGGCACGCACGCCCCCGAACCGAGCACACCGAGCACCCACACGCCGGAGTCGCACACACCGGAGCCGGGTACGCCGGGAACGCATGCCGACTCGCACACTCCGGGTACGCGTGCCCCAGACGGGCACGCGCCGGAGTCGCGGACGGCGGGGTCACACGCACCGGACACACGTACGCCTGAGACGGGTACACCGGGCACCCACACCCCGGAGTCGCACACTCCGAGTACGCACACACCGGACAGGCACGCCCCGGAGTCGCGGACGCCGGAGTCACACGCACCGGACGCACGTACGCCTGAGCCCGGTACGCCGCGAACCCACGCCCCGGAGACCCACGCGCCGGAGTCGCATGCTCCGGGTACGAACGCCGACAGGCATGCCCCGGAGCCGCACACGCCGGAGTCGCACACGCCGGAGTCGCACACGCCGGGAACGGGCACGCACGCGGACTCGCACACCCCGGGTACACATACCCCGGACAGCCACGCCCCGGGCTCGCGGACGCCGGAGTCCCACACGCCGGACAGTCATGCCCGGGACACGCACACCCCGGAGTCGCACACCCCGGAGTCGCATACCCCGCAGTCGCATACGCCGGAGACGCACGCTCCGGACGCGCACACCCCCGACACCCACACTCCTGAGACGCACGCCCCCGAGACGCATGCTGGTGGGCGTGGGGATGGTGGGGAGTACGGGGGGCACCGCGGGAACGGGGAGGATCCCTTCGCCGGCTCGGAGTTGGCGGATCGGGGGTTCCGGGCTTCGGCGGCGGACCACCGGGCGTTGACGCAGAGGGGTGGGATGGAGCCCCGGAAGCTCGCGGAGATTCGTGAGCGGCTCGGGCGGGAGCTCGGGGACCCGAACGCGCTGACCGAGAGCGAGGTGACGTCGCTCGAGCGGATGCTGATCGGTCACGACCATCAGGACATCAACGACGCGTTCCGGGCCGGCGATCGCTCGGTCGAGCGGAACCCCGTCGCGCGGGTGGCAGCGTCGACGCTGAACAAGTTGCCCGACTTCCGCGGCGAGATCCAGCGCGGGTTGAGCTTCGATACGGTGGACGATTTCGAGAGGTTCCTGAACCGCTACCGCCCGGGTCAGACGGCGAAGGAGCCGGCGTTCACGCACTCCGCCAAGGGCGCGGAAGGTGCGGAGGACTTCAGCGGCGGGCAGTACTCGGCGGGTCGCGTCGTACTGCACATCGACTCACGCCACGGCAAGGACCTGTCGTTCATGCGGGACCCCGCAGTCGGCATCGACGAGGTGGTCCACGGGCCGCACTCGCCGTTCTACCCGACCCGGATGGTCAAGGACGAGGAGACCGGCGTCTGGCACATCCACGTCCGCGACCACGGCGGTCCTGGCGAGGTGTCACCGGAGTTCCGCGACCCGATCGTTCTGGAGCGGCCGACGCGGAGCACGTCACCGCAGACTTCTCACAACCCGTTCGACCCGCCTCAGCAGCCGTGGACCCCGCCGCAGCCCCACACGCCGGCGGCGCCTCCCCAGCCCCAGTACAGGCCGAGCGAGCCGCAGCCGTCATACAACCCCGGCCAGCCGTCCTACGGCCCGGGTCAGCCCTCGTACGGTCCGGGCCAGCCGCACGCACCCGGTCAGCCCGAGAACCCCTTCGGCCCGGGCCAGCCGCAGCAGCCGCACGGTCCGGGGCAGCCGGGTCAGCCGGGTCAGCCGGGTCAGCCGCACGCTCCGGGTCAGCCGCAGCAGCCGTACGGCCCGGGTCAGCCGAACCAGCCGTACGGTCCCGGGCAGCCGGGTCAGCCGCATGCACCGGGTCAGCCGCAGCAGCCGTACAGCCCGGGTCAGCCGAACCAGTCGTACGGTCCGGGTCAGCCGCATGCTCAGGGTCAGCCGAACCAGCCGTACGGTCCCGGGCAGCCGGGTCAGCCGCACGCACCGGGTCAGCCGCAGCAGCCGTACAGCCCGGGACAGCCGAACCAGCCTTACGGTCCGGGGCAGCCGAGTCAGTCGTACGGTCCGGGGCAGCCGGGTCAGCCGCATGCAGCGGGCCAGGCGCAGCAGCCGTACAGCCCAGGGCAGCCGAACCAGCCGCACGCTCCGAGTCAGCCGAGTCAGCCGAGTCAGCCGTACGGTCCGGGGCAGCCCGGTCAGCCGCATGCTCCGGGTCAGCAGCAGCAGCCATACGGTCCGGGACAGCCTGCTCAGCCGCACGGTCCAGGGCAGCCGCAGCAGCCGTACGGGCCGGGTCAGCCGAGTCAGTCGTACGGGCCGGGTCAGCCGGGTCAGCCGCATGCGCCTGGACAGGCGCAGCAGCCGTATGGGCCAGGGCAGGGTTCGTTCGGACCTCAGCACCCGGGGTATCACCCGCAGAATGACTTCGGTCCGGGGGGTCGGCAGCCGGAGGGGCAGTTCGGTCCTCCGGGCAGTCAGCAGCCGGGCAACTACCCGGCGCAGCAGCCTGGGCAGTTCGGGCCGCCCGCGCACGACCCGCGACAGCCGAACCAGTCGGGTCAGCCGCAGCCGGGGTATGACCCACACCAGCCGCAGCAGCGCGGGTATGACCCGCGGCAGCGGCAGGAGCCGGGGTATGACCCGCGTCAACAGGCGGGGTATGACCAGCGGCAGCAGCCTGGGTATGGGCCGCGGGAGACGCCGGAGTACCCGAACCAGCCGGGTGGGTTTGGGCCGACCGGGCATCAGGGTGAGCAGCCGGGGTTTGGGCCGGCTGGGCATCACCCTGAGCCGGATTACGGGCCGCCGGGGCAGCGGCAGGGGCCGTGGTACGAGCCGCGGCCGTCGGAGCAGTACCCGCCGCGGCAACCGGATCCGTATCAGCAGCCAGGTCAGCCGTACCAGCATCCTGGACAACCGCATCAACAGCCGGGGCAGCCTGGTTACGATCCGCGGCAGGCGTATGACCCGCAGGGCTTTGGGCCGTCTGGGCGTCACACGCCGAATGAGCCGCCGAGGTACGGCAGTCAGCAGCCGTACGGCGGTGCGCCGCACGCTGGCGAGCCGGGCTTTGGCGGTACGCCGCATGCCGGTGAGCCGACCTCTGGTGGTTGTCCGCACGGTGGCGAGCCGGGCTATGGCGGTACGCCCCATGCCGGTGAGCCGAGCTCTGGTGGTTCTCCGCACGGTGGCGAGCCGAGTTATGGCGGTGCGCCGCATGCGGGTGAGTCCGCCGGTGGTGCGGGGCAGGGCGAGGCGTCGTACGGCGGGGCTCCGGGGGATCGGGGTCCTGGGCAGGGGCAGTCGGAGTCGCCGGCGGCGCCGGGTGACGGGCCGGGCGCGGGCGCGACGGATGGCCCGGGCGAGGGTGTGACCGAAGGCCCAGGCGCGGCTGCGACCGATGGGCCCGGTGCCGGGCAGGAGTGGCGGGCTAGTGATGCGCAGTTTGGGGTTAGTACTAAGGAAGGGTTTGATCCTGCGTTCCATCACAAGGCGTTGGGGGAGCAGTGGGCGCCGAGTGTGCATGATCCGGACGGGCAGTTCCAGCCGAAGGAGCGGGAGATCGCGGATCGGCTCGAGGAGGAGGGCTGGCGGGTCGATGCCCGCAAGCAGGACGACTCGAAGCAGAAGATGCGCAACCCGGAGTCGATGGTGCGTAAGGATCCTGCCGACGACGGTCTGATCACCGAGTTCAAGACGCTGGAGAGCGGCGAGCCGGGCGCGATCCGGCGGAACATCAAGAAGGCCGCGAAGCAGGTCCCGGAGGCGGACGGCGAGGCGGTGATCGACGGCCGCAACGTGGGGTTGACCGAGGAGATGGTCGACCGGGCGTACGCGAGTCACGAGCGGCTGAACGATCGCCGGCCTGCGAAACTGCACGTGATCCTGGCCGACGGCCGGATGATCACTTATGAGAGGAGGGGCTGATGTCCGAGCAGGAGAACATCTTCCTGCAGTCGTCCGCGACTGCTGAGGAGGAAGCGACCGGACTGCGGGAGCTCCTCGGGCTGGAGCCGATCCCGGACACGTCGGGTGCCGGGCCGGACGAGTTCGGACTGCGCGGCCCGGCCGCCACGGTCGACGGCGTCCTCGGCTACATCGTGCAGCCGAACGACCTGGTGGTGGAGGAGGACGCTCAGGCGACCGACCACTACCCGATCGAGATCGAGATCTGGCTCGGGAACGACGAGGCCGTTCAGCGGCACGAGGCGCGGTTGGTGTTCGACCGGCTGGTCGCCGCCCGTCCGGACGTGCCGATGCTGCTGTGCCATGACCTGGACGTTCTCGTCGCGGCGTACCGGCCGGGTCAGGGCGTCCACGAGTTCCCGGCGGGTACGACGGTGGACGCTCCCGACGCCGCGCAATGGCGGCCGTGGGTCGTCGCGGGTCAGGAGGTCTGAGTGTCCGGGGCATACGGAACGCAGGTCATCGAGTCGGTCGCGGTACGCCGTCGGCGGCTGCGCGAGGCGTGGCTGTTCGGCGCCGAGCGGGCGAAGAACACCTTGAACGAACAGACCGGGCGGGTGCTCGCGAGCGTGATGATCGCGGCGCTGGCCTGTGCGGGCTGCGCCGGGGTGTCGTACTTCAAGTCGTCGCAGGCCAAGGAGAAGGAGCAGCAGCAGCCGGCTCCGGCCGCGACGACGTCCGGTCCGGTCAGCCCGTCGCCGAAGAAGTAGCTCAGTGCGAACGACCGAGGTCACCGGACTGGCGACCGAACAGGTACCGCAGCCAGGTCCGGCGCGGCTGGGGCTTGAGCGCCGCGGGCAGCAGAGCCGTCGGGGGAGAGCCGAGAGTGACCGGCACCTGGACCATCTGGTCGCCTTGGAGCCAGTACAGGTCCGGCGAGCACTGGTCGGGCGCGTCGCGGTAGCTGTCGGCGATCCATCGCACCAACGTGTCCGCGCGTTCCTGGCCGGCGTCGGCGGGGCAGTAGGCAACCATGCTCAGCCGCGGTACGCCGATCAGTACGCCGGCGCCCGTCGATGCCTGCGGCAACAAGTTCTCCCGGTCGACGACCGCCATCGACACCAGCGGATCGTCCGTACGGCCGAGGACCGAGATCCCGTCCTGGTCGCGCGCCACCAGCGTGGAGATGTCCGCGAGACTCAGCTGCACCGGCGACGGTACGCCGGGATCGCCCAGCCCGAGCATCGATCGGCGGACCACGGTCAGTCGCCGGAACTCGTTGCCGGTACCCACGAACACCACGACCTCGAAATGGTCGCCGAACGGGATCAGCGCGTCGGCGACAGGCCCTGCGGTACGGGCCGACCAGCCCCGCTGGACGAGCACCGCGCGTTGCCGTTCCGCGACATCACCGAAGCGGTGTTCCTCGGTCGCGAGCTCGCCCTCGGCAACGACCGCGTGCAGCCAGGCCTCGATCTGTTCCGGCCATCGGCCGGTTGGTAGCTGGAGGCAACGATCTACGATCTCACCGACCCCGACCACCGCGGACATCTGCAACGCGCCGCGTCCCCAGCCCACTTCGACCGTGCGTTGCTCGACGTCGACAACGCAGCCTGGCAACCAGATCGGCGCCATGTCCGCGATCATTTCGACCACGGTGGAATCGTCTGTTCTTGTCATCCGATGACCTCACCCACCATTACAGTGTCTCGCACATCCGTCCGTAAGAAGTACGAAGTCCCCCGCGCGAACGCGGGCTGGTCCAGCGGAGGAAAACCCTAGTGGCAAGCCGGATCGTGCACCGCCCGGCGCGGCGTACACCTGTCCCGGGCGGACAGCAGCAGCGCGTGATCGAGCCGGCACCGAGCCTCGGTGGCAGTGGCGGCGCAGGGGGCGGCGGCGCCTTGCAGATGCTGCTGCCGATGGTGGGCAGCGTCGGATCGGTCGCGATGATGACGATGGGCCGCTCGGGCCCGATGGTGATGGTGGGCGTCGGACTGCTCGCCCTGACGCTGCTCGGCTCCGTCGGCGGCATGATCACCTCCCGTGGCAGGGGTGGCAAGGATCGCAAGAACCAGCGCACCCGGTACCTCGACTACCTGGAGCGGATGCGCGACGACTTCGTGAAGTCCGAGCGTACGGCGCGGGCGCAGGCACTCGAGCTGAACCCGCCGCCGGACGCGCTGCTGGACTGCGTCGCGGACGTGTCCCGGCTCTGGGAGCGCCGCCGTACGGACAGTGACTTCCTGCAACCGCGGTGTGGCAGCGGCCGGGTCCCGGTCGTCCCGGCAATGGTCGGTCAGGGTGGGTCGGCGATGGAGCCGCCGGACCAGTTCATGATGGCCGAGGCGAACGCGCTGGTACGGCGTTTCACCGAGATGCCCGACATGCCGCTGACCGTCCCGTTGGACCACGTCGGCAACGTGAGCATCGTGGGGGACCGCGAGGGCGTGGTCCGGGTGGCTCGCTCCCTGCTCCTCCAGGCAGCGGTGTTCCACGCGCCGGAGGACGTGTCGATGGGCGCGGCCTACCCGCCGCGGGCGATGGCCGACTGGCAGTGGATGAATTGGCTCCCGCACACTCAGGACGCCGAGCGCCGGCAGGGCCCGACACCGTTCCGGCGGATCGCGGAGACGCCGGCGGAGCTGTCGCAACTGCTCGCCGACGACCTGGGCGAGCGCGTCCAGTGGGCGACCGAGTCGCGACGCGGGTCCGTGGACTTCGAGGACCGCCGCAAGCTGACCCGCCGCCTGCTCGTGCTGCACGACACGTACGGCGATGTCTCCGCCGAGGTCCGCCCGCAGGCCGACGACTCGATCGTCCCGGGTGAGCTCGGCGTGACCGTGCTGCACCTGGTCGCCGACCGGCTGCAGGAGCCGAGCTCGGTCACGATGCGGATCACGGTGTTCGGCGACCAGGTCCGGATCGAGGACCTTCGCGGGCCGTACCCGATGGCCGCGAGCGGTCAGGTGGACAAGACCGAGGCGGCGATCGCCGAGGGCATCGCCCGGGAGCTCGCACCGGTGCGGCTGTCGGCGGAGTCACTGGAGGAGGACGGTCAGCACGACGACGTCGACTTCATGGGCCTGATCGGCATCAACGACGTGGCCCGGCTGGACTTCAATCATCTGTGGCAGGCGCGCTCGGACCGGATGTTCCTCCGGGTCCCGCTCGGCGTGGACGACAGCGGCGAGGTCGTCCAGGTCGACCTGAAGGAGTCCGCCCAGCTTGGTATGGGTCCGCACGGTCTCTGCGTCGGTGCGACGGGTTCCGGAAAGTCCGAAGTACTGCGGACGATGGTGATGGCGTTGATGGCCACGCACAGTCCCGAGGACCTGTCGTTCGTGCTGGTCGACTTCAAGGGTGGTGCGTCGTTCGCGCCGTTCGAGCGGGTGCCGCACGTTGCGGGCATCATCACCAACCTGCGGGACGACGCCAGCCTGATCGAGCGGGCGTACAAGAGCCTCGAGGGTGAGGTGCAGCGCCGTCAGCAGGTGCTGAAGGACGCCGGCAACATCGCGAACATCACCGACTACCGGCTGCTCCGGCAGCAGCGGCCGGAGATGGCGCCGCTGCCGCACCTGTTCGTGATCATCGACGAGTTCGGTGAGCTGCTGAACGAGCGGCCGGACTTCATCGACCTGTTCCTGTCGATCGGCCGGATCGGTCGATCGATCGGTGTGCACCTGCTGCTGTCCAGCCAGCGGGTCGAGTCGGGCAAGCTGCGCGGTCTGGAGACCTACCTGTCGTACCGGCTCGGTCTGCGGACGTTCTCCGAGGAGGAGAGCCGCACCGTGCTGGACACCACCGACGCGTTCCACCTGCCGCCGCTGCCGGGCTTCGGGTTCCTGAAGGTCGACACGAGCGTGTACCAGCGGTTCCGCGCGGCGTACGTCTCCGGTGCCTACGTGCCGCCGAACGACGAGGTTCTGGAAGAGGACCACGAAGACGCCCGCCCGTACGAGCTCCCGCCGTACCAGCTGTCCGAGGCGGAGCTGGACGCGGCCAAGCCGGCCGAGATGAAGGCCACGGAGCGTACGACGGGGCCGACCGAGCTGAACGTGTTCGTCGACCAGGTCCGCAAGGCCGCACAGCAGGTCCTGAAGATCTGGCTGCCGCCGCTGCCGGCCGCCTGCACGCTGGACGGTCTGGGTGGCCGAGCCGACTTCGTGAACGGCCGTGGCCTGCAGCTGGCGGTCCGGTCGCCGCAGATGATGCCGCCGGTAGGTGTCGTCGACGATCCGGCGAACCAGCGCCAGGAAGTCTTCCGCCTGGACCTGACCCGGGCCGGCGGTCACGCCGCGATCGTCGGCGGACCGGCGTCCGGCAAGACGACCGCGCTGCGGACGCTGGTGACCTCGCTGGCGCACACGCACACGCCGCAGGAAGTCGCGATCTACGCGCTCGACCTGGCCGGTGGCGGTATGCAGGCGCTGTCCGAGCTGCCGCACGTCGGTGGCGTGGCGCTCCGCACCGACCGGGAGCGGATCCGGCGGACGGTCGAGGAGATCCGCGGGATGATCGATCAGCGCGAGCGGGTGTTCCGCAACCACGCGATCGACACCATGGACGCGCTCCGCAAGGACCACGCGGCTGGCGCGATCCCGGAGCTCCCGACGGCCGACGTGGTGCTGGTGATCGACAACTACGGCGCGATCCGGACCACGTTCGACGAGCTGGACGAACCGCTCACGGACATCTTGCAGCGGGGCAGCAGCTACGGCGTCCACGTGGTGGCGTCGATGATGCGCTGGAACGACGTCCGGATGCAGAACCAGTCGATGTTCGGCACGATGGTCGAGCTGCGGCTGAACGACCCGTCGGACTCCAACATCGACCGACGGCTGCAGGACGTACTGCGCAAGGCGGGTCCGGGCCGGATGCTGGTACCGGGGAGCAAGCTGTACGGGCAGTTCGCGCTGCCGCGGGTCGACGGCGTACTGGACGACGAGAACCTGTCCGAGATCCTCGAGGCGCAGGCGCTGACCGTCCGGTCCACCTGGCAGGGGCCGCGCGCTCCGCAGGTGCGGATTCTGCCGCTGCAGCTGCCGCGGGTCCAGGTGGGCGACGACATCCGGCGGCCGGCCGTCGTACCGATGGGTGTGGACGAACGGGCGCTGGCGCCGGTGTATCTCGACCTCGAGGGCCGGGACACCAACCTCGTGGTGTTCGGCGACAGTGGCTCGGGCAAGACCAACATCGTCCGGCTCATCGCGCAGCAGCTGATCGAGCGGCACACGTCCGACCAGCTCGTGTTCGCGGTGATGGACCCGCGGCGCGGCCTGCGGGAGTTCGTGCCGGAGGCGTACACCGGCGGCTACGCGCCGACCGGCCGGATGGCCGCCGGCCTGGCCAACGGGGTGTCGCAGGAGCTGGCGAAGCGGATGCCGGACGACACCGGCCAGATTCCGGAGGCGGGTCAGGGCGGTCCGCGGATCGTCGTACTGGCCGATGACTACGACCTGCTGACGTCCGGTGGGCAGTCGCCGATGGACGCGTTCCTGCCGTACGTCGCGTCGGGCCGGGACATCAAGCTGCACTTCATCGTGACCCGGCGTGCCTCGGGCGCGTCGCGGCAGATGTACGAGCCGTTCCTGTCCGCGGTGATGGAGTCCGGAGCTGCCGGTCTGGTGCTGTCCGGCGACCGCAGCGAGGGGCAGCTCTTCACCGGCGCCTACCCGGGCGACTACCCGCCGGGACGCGGTCTGTTCGTACGACGCGGCGACGGACCGCAGCTGGTGCAAACGGCCATGTCCGACCCTGCCGCGTCCGGACCAGCGAATCCTGCGCCGGCAGACCCGGTCCAGAGCAGTGGAGGAACGCTATGACCTACGACCTCGTGGCACTCGTCGACGGGCGGCCGTCGAGTGACGACGTACTGGCCGGGCTGTCTGCGGCGGGCGACACGCTCGGTGTCCGCGCGGTCAGCGGCGGCGCCGTCGTCCAGCTGTGCGGCGAGGACAACCTGCCGCTGGTGTCGATCGAGCTGCCGTTGCTGATCCAGGTGCCGGGCGAGGTCGAGCGGATGCTCGGTACGTCGGTCGGCGCAGTGGAGACACCGGCGTGGTGGGTGGAGATCCGCGCGACGGCGCGGGACGGCGCCCGTGAGCTCGCCGAGAAGTACGCGACGACGCTGATCAACCGGCTCGGCGGCAAGGTCTGGACGTCCGAAGGCATTCGGACCGCCGAGGACGAGCAATCGCAGGGCACGAACGAGGGAACCGACTGACATGCCGAACGAACTGATCTTCAGCCCGGGCGTCGACCTGATCACCGAGAGAGTCGCGGTGGTCATGCAGGACCGCCCGGTGATCGGCATGTCGGCCTGGCTCAGCGACGCGCTGACGTCGGCGCGGGTCGAGGAGCGCGACGTCCAGCTGGTCACGCCGAAGCACTCGCGGCTCACCTGGCCGGTGCGGTCGGGGCTGTTCCGAGGGGCCCTCTCGCGCTGGGTCGTGACCGGCAGCGACGGCGAGTACTACGACGGGCTGAACGGCATCCGGCTGACGTGGAACGGCGACCAGTTCCTCGCCGAGGCGCCGGCGACGCCCGATCAGCCGACGTCGGACCAGCACCCGGAGTACGTCGTCGAGGACGACCTCTTCGGTCACCTGCAGCTCACCGTGCGGGTCCGGCACAAGCCGGTCGACAACCTGGTGCTCGGCGAGGTCGCCGATCGGCTGTTCACCAAGACCACCGGCAGCGGTCCGGCCGGCTGGTCGACGTCGGAGCCGGTGACCCAGCCGTGGAGCCGGGAGGCGCTGACGGAGTATTGCCGGGACCGAGCGCCGAGCCCGACCTGGCTGGTCGTGTCCGGGCAGCCGGGTGCCGAGTTCCAGCCCGCGGTCGGCACGCTGGAGGTCCGCAGGGTGAAGTCCGGCGTCGACGAGACGCTGACGCTGTCCGTCGCCCAGCCCGGGATGGACTTCCCGAACATGAACCTGGTCGGCGAATGGATCGACGACGTCGCCGACAACCTCGAGCTGGTGTCGGCGATGGTGGTCGGCGCGTACGGCGAAGCGGACGGGACGTACCGGCCGCGCTTCGTCGGCCTGAGCAGCCCGATCGGGATGGCCGCCGGGAACGAGGCCGTCCAGGCCAACGGGCTCGACAAGATGCTCAGCCTGAAGGGCGGCGAGCGCGCGCTGGCGATCGGGCCGGCGCACACACCGGCGATCTGGTACCCGATCGGCGACGGCCGGGACCCGGGCGACTGGGACATCTACACCGAGCTGATGAAGAGTCTCATCCCCGCCGACGCGGCGGCGGTGGCCAAGGCGTGACGAACGACGAGAACGGGAGCAGTCAGGGATGAGCACCTACAGCCGGGTGACGGTGATCGGCGAGCGTCGGCGCCTGGACGCGGTGTTGCCGGCGGACGAGCCGCTCGGCGTACTGCTCCCGGACCTGTTGCGGATGCTGGACGAGCCGATGCAGCAGACCCCGCAGCGGCGGTTCCTGACCACCGCGACCGGCGTCCTGGTGCCGCCGGAGGGGACGCTGTCGTCGGCGCAGATCATCGACGGCGCGGTACTGCGGCTCGCGGCGGAAGGCGAACTGCCGCCACCACCGACCGTGTACGACGTGACCGAGGAAGCCGTCGAGGACCTGAAGCGCCGCGGCGCGGCGTTCAAGCCGAAGCACCGGCAGGTCCTGGCCGGCGCCGGTCTGGTGTTCTCGATCATCGCGGGCGCGATCTCGCTGCTGGTGGCCGCTCCGCACGGCGTGACCTCGGCGATCCTGCTGATGATCGCGGTGATCGCCGGGTTCATCGGCATCGCGCTCGGCCGCAGCGGCAACAAGCTCGTCGCGATCCCGCTGGTCACGGTGGCGACGGTCGTACTCGCGCTGGCGGTCGGTTTCTGGGCGTTGAACGCGGGCTGGGAGATCGGGCTGGTCATCACGATCGGTGCGCTCTGCCTGGCGTTCGGGCCGATGTTCTACGCGGCTGCTGGGGTAGCGGGCGGCGGTGTGGTCGCGAGTGCGACGGCGGTGCTCTTCGTCGCGGTGTGGATGATCGGCGCTGGGACTGATCTTGCGATGGACCGGACCGGTGCGCTGGCGGGACTGCTGGCGGTGCTCCTGCTCGGGCTGCTGCCCCGGATGGCGCTGGCGCTGTCGGGGCTGTCCGGTCTGGACGACAAGCGCGCGTCGGGCGGGGAGATCATGCGCGGCGACGTCCAGAGTGCGCTGAACGCAGCGCACCTCGGGCTGGCGCTGGCGACCGTACCGATCGCGGTGTCGACGGCGGTGGCCGGGATCATGCTGCTGCGCGCGGGCGGGTCGTGGGCGGTGGCGCTGGCACTCGTACTGGCGTTCCTGCTGGCGTCGCGGTCCCGGATGTACCCGCTGGTCAGCGAGGTCGCGGTGCTGTTCGCGTCCGCGTTCACGATCGTCTCGGGGTGCGTGCTGATCGCCGCGGTGAACGGGCAGGGTGGTGCGTTCATCGCGCTCGGGCTGCTCGTCCTGGTCGCGATGATCAGCGCGATCGGTCTCAGTTTCGCACCGGCCGAGCACGTCCGTGCACGGCTCACGCAACTGCTCGACTATCTTGAGGTCGGGGCCATCATCGCGACGGTCCCGCTGGCGCTGGGTGTGTTCGGCGTCTACTCCAAGTTGCTGCATGCGTTCTGACGTTCGGATGGAATGACTGAATCGAACTGGCAGGGGGACATGCTGCGCCAGATGGCGGAGCAGTCACCGGCCGAACAGCCCGACCGGCCCGAGACCCAGCCGGTGCCGCCCCCGGCACCGGGCGGGCAGGGCGACGCCGTGGTGCCGCCACAACGGGCGGCGCCGCCAGAGCAGCCTGGGCAGTGGGGACAGCAGGGGTACGAGCAGCAGGCGCCGTACCCTCAGCAGCCTTACCAGGAGCAGCAGCCGTACCCGCCGCAGCAGTACCAGGGGCAGCAGCACCAGCAGCAGCCGTACCAGCAGCCTTATCCGCAGCAGGGGTACGAGCAACAGGGCTATCAGCAGCAGCCCTATGAGCAGCAGGGGTACCAGCAGCAGCCGTATCAAGGGCCGCCGCAGCAGGGTTACTCGCCGCAGCAGTACCAAGAGCAGTACCCGTATCAGCAGCAGCCGTACCCGCCGGAGCAGTACCCGCAGCAGCAGTACCAGCAGCAGGCGACGTACCAGGAGCAGTATCCGCCGCAGCAGGGGTATCAGCAGCAGTACGCCCCGCCGTACGAGCAGCCGCCGTTGGACGAGCAGTATCCGCCGCAGGGTCAGCACAACCCCGGGCAGCTGCCGCACCAGGACTTCTACGACCAGCCACCCCAGCAACCCGCCGGCGGCAGCTGGGCGACTCCGCCGTCGCCGCAGTCCGACCAGATCGGTACGCCGCTGCAGGAGCCGGACGGTGACTCGGTCTTCCGGCGCTTCCGCCGCATCGCCTCCGAGGCCGCCTATCTCGTCGGTGGCTCCGGCCGTCTGCGTCGCGACGTCGACAGCATCGCCAGCATCCGCCGGCCGATCGCGATCATGCGCCGCATCGGCGTGCTGAGCCCGGTCACCAACGCCGGTACGTCGACAGTCACCGCACTGCTCTCGACGATCCTCAGTGTCCAGCGCTCCGACCGGGTCGTCGCAGTCGACGCGGATCCGGGCGGCGCTGAGCTGTCCCGTCGACTCGAGCCCAGCCTCGGCGCCGGCCCGATCGAGGGTGTCTCGCTGGTCCGCAGCGAAGGCACCGCTGACGCGCTCCGTGCGACTCTCGCCGAGGTCCAGGGCCAGGGGGCGCGAGACGTCGGCCTCGCGGTCGTCGACTGCCCCGGCAGCATGTTCGACGAGATCGGCTCGGAGATGGCCTCGTCCGGGCACTGCGCGGTGCTCGTCGTACCGTCCCCGCAGCACGTCGCGGAGTACTGCCTGGCGCAGCTCGACCAGCTGCCCGCGGAAGGCCAGGACATCCTGCTCAACCGGGGTGTGATCGTGATCAGCGTCGTCCAGAACGTGCACCCGGGCTCCGTGAACTGGCTGGTCGAGCAGTTCCAGCGCCGCGGCATGGAGCCGGTCGTGGTGCCGTACGACGCCCACATCGCGACCGCCTGGCCGCTGCAGACCGGGCAATTGCAGTCCGAGACCCGGCAGGCGCTGCTGGAGCTCGCCGCCCGCGTGGTCGAGACCGTCACCCGCGCTGCCAGCTGATTCGCAGGAAACCTTCAAACAGCGGTTCAATCCGAACCCGTTTGAACCGTTCGGCTGATCCGGTCGTTTGACTCGGTACATAGCGTTCAACTACTTCGACCAGCAGGCTCTTGGAGGTCCAGATTCATGAGCGATGACACGATGGCACCGGACACCACCCCGCAGCAGACCAGCGCGGGGGAGGACGGCCTGCGCGACCGGCGGACAGTGCTCCGCTGCGCCGCGATGGCCGCCCTGGTCGGTGCCGGCGCGCCGATCCTCGCGGCCTGCGGCGGCAGTGACAACGCCTCCGGCGGCGGTGGTACGTCGCCCTCCGCCAGCGGGTCGAGCTCCCCGCCGACCACTGGCACGTCCTCGTCCGCGCCGTCCAGCAGCGCCCCGGCCGGCGGCGGTACGGTCCTCGGCCCCGTGTCCGACGTACCTGTGGGTGGCGGGAAGGTGTTCACCGACGCGAAGGTCGTGGTGACCCAGCCGACGGCCGGTCAGTACAAGGGGTTCTCCGCGATCTGCACGCACCAGGGGAACCCGGTCGGCTCGGTGGAGGGCGGCCAGATCGTCTGCCCGTTCCACAACAGCCATTTCAGCATCACCGACGGCAGTCCGGTCAGCGGTCCGGCACAGACCCCGCTGCCGGGCGTCAACGTGGCGGTCCAGGGCAGCAACATCGTGCAGTCCGCCTAGTACGGCCGCCTAGTAGGGGCACGCGAAAGGGCCCGGCCAGGGGCGGGTTCATGCGGTCCTCGCAACACCTCGATTTGAGGAGTTGCGGGGACCGTGTCGTTTTCGGAGGAGTTGGCCGGCCTGTTGAGGTTGGTGG